>NZ_JBFBHG010000001.1:0-234687 GCF_040685095.1 Microbacterium sp. NPDC089189 | reverse complement strand
AGCGCGGGCGGCGGGCCGCCGGCGGGGGCGCGCCCTCACCTCGGATACCTGCGGCGGGCGGCGCCCGCCCCCGCGCGGCCGGCCCCCCCACGACTGCGCGGCGACCTCCTGGTAGGCGGCGAAGAGCAGCGACTCGTCGGGCGCCTGCAGCACCGTGGGGCGTGCGATGTCATCGAGCACGATGAACCGCAGCATCCCGCCGCGCGACTTCTTGTCGCGCTGCATCGTGGCCAGGAGCGTCGGCCACGCGCCGGCGCGGTACGACGTCGGGAGCCCCAGCGACTCGAGCACATCGCGATGCCGCTGCGCGGCGGCGTCCGAGAGGCGTCCTGCCAGGCGGGAGAGCTCGGCGGCGTAGACCATGCCGATCGAGATGGCGGCGCCGTGGCGCCAGCGGTAGCGTTCCGCGTGCTCGATCGCGTGACCCAGCGTGTGTCCGTAGTTGAGGATCTCGCGCAGCCCCGCCTCGCGGAAGTCCTCGCCGACGACCTTCGCCTTCATGTCGATCGCGAGCTCCAGGCAGAGGCGGAACGCGGCCGAGGTCGGGTCGACGATGCCCGCCGGATCGGCCTCGATGAGGTCGAGGATCTCGGGCGCCCAGATGAAGCCCGCCTTCACGACCTCGGCGAAACCCGCCGTCGCCTCGTTCTGCGACAGCGAATCGAGCATCGAGAGGTCGCAGACGACCGCCTGCGGTGCCCAGAACGCGCCGACGAGGTTCTTGCCCTCCGCGGTGTTGATGCCGGTCTTCCCGCCGACCGCGGCATCGACCATGCCGAGGACCGTCGTCGGCACCTGGACGAGCTGGATGCCGCGCAACCAGGTGGCGGCGACGAAGCCCGCGAGATCGGTGACGGCACCGCCGCCGAACCCGACGACGGCGTCCGTGCGGGTGAAGTCGGACTGCCCCATGACCTGCCAGCAGAACGCGGCGACCTCGACGCGCTTGCCCTGCTCGGCGTCGGGGATCTCCGCGAGGAGCACCTCGCGACCGCCGTCGCCCATCAGCCGCTCGCGCAGCTCGTTGGCGCGGTCGGTCAGGGTGGGCGGGTGCACGACCAGGACCTTGCGGACGGCCGGCGCGAGCGCCTCGCCGACCGCATCCAGGATGTCCCGTCCCAGCCGGATGTCGTATCCGCCGTCACCGGGAACGGTGATCACCGTCGTCTCGGTCATGGCCGTTCTCCTTTCGGGGTCGCGCTGCGCGCCCAGGTCGCGATCGCCTCCACCACATCGCCGAGCGGTCCGGAGGAGGTGTCGAAGGTCTCGTCCGCGACCTCGCGGTACAGCGGCAGGCGGGACTCGAAGATCCGCCGCCAGGAGGCGATGGGATCGTCGTCGCCGGCCAGCAGCGGGCGTCCGGCCCCGGCGATGCGTCCCGCGACGATCGCGGGCGACACGGTCAACAGCGCTACCCGGTGCCCGCGCAGGTCGTCGCGCGTGCGCGCGTCGAGCACCGATCCCCCGCCGAGCGACACCACGCCGCCGCGGAGCAGCGCCTGCTGCACGGCGGCGCGCTCGAGCGCGCGGAAGTGCTCTTCGCCGTGGGCCTCGAAGAGCGCCGGGATGGGCCCGTGCTCCTGGACGACCAGGGCGTCGGTGTCGACGAAGCCAGTGCCGAGCGCCTTCGCGACCCGGCGCCCGATGCTCGTCTTCCCGGCCCCCATCGGGCCCACGAGCACGAGCGCGGGATCAGCCGACGGTGTCATCGAGCAGCAGAGCCGCGTCGCTCGCGGAGTGCGTGCGGAGTCCCTCGGGGATCGCGTCGAGGTAGCCCCGGAGGTTGCGTGCGGTCTCCCCCACGCTGTCGCCGCCGAACTTCTCCAGCACGACGTCCGCGAGGACGACGGCGACCATGGCCTCGGCCACGACCCCCGCTGCGGGAACGGCGCAGACGTCGGAGCGCTGGTGATGCGCGGACGCGGTCTCACCGGTGGCCACGTCGATCGTCCGCAGCGAGTGCGGCACGGTCGCGATGGGCTTCATGCCGGCACGCACGCGCAGAACGGTGCCGGTCGACATCCCGCCCTCGGTGCCGCCGGCGCGATCGCTGGCACGGGTGATCCCGTCGGCCGCGGCGAACAGCTCGTCGTGCGCGGCCGAACCGCGGCGGCGCGTGGTCTCGAAGCCGTCGCCGACCTCGACGCCCTTGATGGCCTGGATGCTCATGAGCGCCTGCGCGAGCTTGGCGTCGAGGCGACGGTCCCACTGCACGTGGGATCCGAGCCCCGGGGGCAGCCCGTAGGCGAGCACCTCGACGATGCCGCCCAGCGTGTCGCCGTCCTTCTTCGCGGCATCGACCTCGGCGACCATCCGTTCGGAGGTCTCGGCGTCGAAGCAGCGCAGCGGATCCGCGTCGAGGGCGGCGACGTCGTCCGGCCCCGGAAGGGGACGACCCTCCGGCACCTGCACCGGTCCGATCGACAGGGTGTGGCTGACCAGGCGGATGCCGAGCTCCGCGAGGAAGCCGCGGGCGACGGCGCCGAGGGCCACGCGCGCCGCAGTCTCGCGTGCGCTCGCGCGCTCGAGGATCGGACGGGCCTCGTCGAAGTCGTACTTCTGCATGCCCACGAGGTCCGCGTGGCCCGGACGCGGGCGGGTGAGGGGGGCGCTGCGTCCGCGCGAGCGCTCGGTCATCTCGACCGGCTCGGGGTTCATGACCTCGATCCACTTGGGCCACTCGGTGTTGCCGATGCGCAACGCGATCGGGCTGCCGAGGCTGGATCCGTGACGGACGCCGGACGAGATCGTGAGCTCGTCCTCCTCGAACTTCATGCGCGAACCACGGCCGTAGCCGAGCTTTCGTCGAGCGAGGTCGGCTTGGATCGCCTCACGGGACACCGGCACGCCCGAGGGCAGGCCTTCCATGATGGCGACGAGTTCGGGGCCGTGGGATTCACCGGCCGTGAGCACGCGGAGCATTCCTCTAGTCTCCCATGATCGCCCGGCGCATCGCGGCCAGGACCGCATCCTCGTCGGGAAGACGCGCGTCGGGGTCCCCCGCCGCGAACACGCGGACCTGCAGCAGGGCCTGGTGCAGCAGCATCCCGAGACCCGACACCGCGCTCTGCCCCCGCGCCTGCCAGGCCACCGCAAGAGGCGTCGGCCAGGTGCCGTAGACGACGTCGAGCAGCGGCCCGCCCGCCCGCGCCAGCGCGTCGGCGACGGCCGGGTCGATGTCCGCCTCACCCGGCAGGGTCGCGATCGTCAGCTCCACGTCGGGATGCGGTCCCTCGAGCGCGGCGCCCCGGACCCGCACACCCAGCTCGCTGCCGACGGCGGCGAGAGCGGCGGCGGCCTCCGGGCGGCGCGCCACGACGAACACGTCGCGCGCGCCCATCTCGCCGAGTGCCACGAGAGCCGAGGTCGCGGTGGCGCCCGTTCCCACGATCCGCGCGGTGCCGACGCCGTCGACCCCGGCGTCCCCGAGACTCGCGACGATCCCGCCCACGTCGGTGTTGAACCCGCGCGGGCCGTGCGGCGTGAACAGCAGAGTGTTCACGGCGCGGGTCAGCTGCGCGCGGCGATCCCGCCGAACCGCGGTGCGGAAGGCCACGGACTTGAGCGGCATCGTGAGCGACAGACCCCGCCACGCCGGGCTCAGCCCGGCGAGCGTCGCCGCGAACGCCGCCTCGTCGACACGCCGCCGCTCGTACTCCCAGTCGTAGCCGAGCTCGGCGTAGGCGGCGGCGTGCAGGCGCGGCGAGAGGCTGTGGTCGATCGGGTCGCCCCACACCGCCAGACGTCGTGCGGTCAGCACCCGGAGTCCGGGTTGTCGCGGCACCAGCTGCGCCACTGCTCCACCGCTTGCTCGTGCTCGGAGGCGGTCGAGGTGAAGACCGTCTCTCCGGTGTCGAGGTTCACGGTGACGAAGTACATCCACGGCCCCTCGGCGGGCGCCATGGCCGCGGCGATGGCGAGATCGCCCGGGTTGGAGATCGGCCCCACCGGCAGCCCCGGATGCACGTACGTGTTCCAGAGGTTGTCGTCGCTCAGCGCCTCGGCCGAGGAGCTCGCGGTGCCGTCGTGCATCTCGCCGTAGCCGTACTGCACCGTCGAATCCATCTGCAGCAGCCCGAAGGTCTCCTGGTTGGAGGGGTCGAGCCGGTTCGCGATCACGCGCGAGACCTTGTAGAAGTCGTCGCTGCTGCGCGCCTCCCGCTGGATGATCGACGCGATCGTGAGGATCCGCTGACGATCGTCGACCGGCACCGCGGCCGCATCCAGCGACTGCACCGCGCGATCCACCATCGTCTGCACGATCTGCGGCGCGGTCACGCCCGGGTCGAACGTGTAGGTGGCGGGGAAGAGCCAGCCCTCGAGCGACGAGGCGGAGACGCCGTACGCCGCGGGATCGGCGACCGCGGCCTGCAGATCCTCGAGGGGCATGCCCATCTGGTCGGCGATCTGCACGATCGACTGCTCGACGGTCAGGCCCTCACGCAGCTGCGTGGTGTTCTCGCGGCGCGTCTCGGGATTCGCCAGCGCCTCCAGCACGGCGGCGGAGGTCATCCGCTGCTGCAGCTGGAACACACCGGGCTGGAAGGTGAACGCAACGGAATTCTCGATCATGTAGTCGTAGAGCGAATCGGGCGTCTTGGTCACACCCGCGTCGTACAGCTTCTGCGACACCTGCGGTCCGGCATCGCCCGACGCGATCGTCAGCGTCGCCTCGCCGGTCGCTTCGCCGGCCTCGAACTCCTTGGGCTCCTCCCAGCCGAAGAACTCCCGGACCTTCTCCTCGTAGGTGTTCCACACCCAGATGCCGCCGGCAGCGACGCCGCCGACCAGCACCACGACGATCGCCAGGGCGATCCAGCCGCCGCGACGACGACGCTTCTTGTCGGGCGGCGGAGGCGGCGTCCCGAGCACCTCGGTCGTCGCCTCGCCCGTGAACAGGTCGTCGAGCGACGGCTTGGGAGCGCGCGGCGCGGCACGGGGCGGCGGCGCGGGCTCGGGGCTCGGCTTGGTGATCGGGGGGTGATCGGCCGCGGGGGCGGGACGGGCGGGCGTCTCCCCCGTGGGCACGTTCTCGTCGCGCGCCGCTGCTTCGCGGGCCGCGCGTCGGGACGGCGGAATATCGGACATCAGTCGAGCTCCTGGGCCGGGGATACGGGTGTTCCGGACGCGTGACCCGAGCGCTTCTCGATATCGAGGGCGTTCTGCAAGAGGATCACGGCAGCGACCTGGTCCACTATGCCACGGGATGAGCGCTGGGAGCGTCCGGACTGGCGCAGCGCCGCGTGCGCCGACACCGTGCTGAGCCGCTCGTCGACGAGCCGCACGACCCGGTCGGTGCGTGCCGCAAGCTCCGCGGCGAACGCGCGGGCGTCTGCCGTCGAGGGGGTGTCGTGCCCGCTGAGCCCGATCGGCAGACCCACGAGGAGTTCGAGCGCCTCGTACTCGGCCGCCAGCTCCAGCACACGCGAGACGGAGCCCTCGTCGCGGGCGACCGTCTCGAGCGGCGTCGCGAGCATCCCGTCGGGATCGCACCGTGCGACGCCGACGCGGGCTCTGCCCACGTCGACGCCGATCCGGACTCCCCGGCGGAATTCGCTCACGCGGCCGTCGCCTGCAGTGCCTCGACGATCCCGTCGAGGGCGGTGGTGAGTGCTCCGACGTCGGAGCCGCCGCCCTGGGCAACGTCGTCGCGGCCGCCGCCCCCGCCGCCGAGCACGCCGGCAGCGGTCTTGGCGAGCACGCCGGCCTTGACGCCGGCGGCGCGGGAGCCGTCATTGGTCGCGACGATGACGACGGGACGCTCGCCGACGACGGCGCCGAGGGCCACCACGGCGGGCTCGCTGCCCAGTCGATCGCGGACGGCCAGGGCGAGGGTGCGCAGGTCGTCGCCGGACGACACGGTGCCGACGCTCGCGGCGACGACCGAGACCCGCCCGGCCCGACGCGCGCTCGCGGCCAGCTCCGGCGCCCGACCGGTCAGCGCCTGCGCCTCGAAGGCCGCGATCTTCTTCTCGGCGGCCTTGAGGCCCGCGGCGAGATCGGCGATGCGAGCGGGAAGCTGGTCGCGCGGCACCTTGAGGCTCGCGCTGAGCTGCGACACGATGGCACGCTCCGCGGCGAGGTCGCGGAAGGCGTCCAGACCGACGAGTGCCTCGACCCGGCGCGACGTGGCCCCGACGGACGACTCGCCCACCAGGTTGACGAGTCCGACCTCGGCGCTCGAGGTCACGTGCGTGCCCGCGCAGAGCTCGCGCGACCAGGGACCGCCGATGTCGACCATCCGCACGGTGCTGCCGTACTTCTCGCCGAACAGCGCCATCGCGCCGAGCTCCTTCGCCTCATCCAGTGAGAGCACGCGCGTGGTCACCTCGAGGTTCTCGCGCACCGCGTTGTTCGCGATCTCCTCGATCTCGGAGCGCGTCTCGGCGGACAGCGCCTGACCCCAGGTGAAGTCGAAGCGCAGGTAGCCCGCGCGGTTGAGCGAGCCGGCCTGGGTCGCGCTCTTGCCGAGCGTGTCGCGGAGGGCGGCGTGCACGAGGTGCGTGGCGGAGTGCGCCTGACGTGCGGCACGGCGATTCGCCGCGTCCACGACGGTCGTGGCGGCGTCGCCGACGCCGACCTCGCCGATGCTCACCTCGACCGTGTGGCTGACGAGACCGGGCACGGGCTTCTGCACGTCGATGACGTCGAGCTCGAAGCCGGCGCCCACGATCGCACCGCGGTCGGCCACCTGACCACCGGACTCGGCGTACAGCGCCGTCTCAGCCAGGATGACCTCGGCGATCTGCCCCTGCCGGGCACGGTCGACGGGGGCGCCGTCGACGAGGATGCCCAGAATGCGGGACTCGGTCTCGAGGTCGGTGTAGCCCGTGAAGACCGTCTCGCCGAGCGCACGGAACTCGCGGTACACGCTGTGGTCGGCGATGGCGCGGCGCCGGTTCTTCGCATCGGCCTTGGCCCGGGTGCGCTGTTCCAGCATGAGGGTGTCGAACGCGGCCCGGTCGACCGTGAGCCCCGCCTCGGCGGCAACCTCGAGCGTCAGGTCGATCGGGAAGCCGTAGGTGTCGTGCAGGAGGAACGCCTCGGTGCCCGACACCGCGGTGCCGCCGGCCCGCTTGGTCTCGCTGATCGACAGATCCAGGATGGAGGAGCCCGACGCGAGGGTGCGCAGGAACGTCTCCTCCTCGGCGAACGCGTACTGCGAGATCCGGTCCCAGTCGGTCGCGACCTCGGGGTAGGCGGAGCTCATGGCGTCGCGCGAGGCGGCGAACAGCTCGGGGAAGGTCGCGCCCTCCACGCCGAGCAGGCGCATGGCGCGGATCGAGCGGCGCATCAGACGACGCAGGATGTAGCCGCGCCCCTCGTTCGAGGGGGTGACGCCATCCGAGAGCAGCATGAGCGAGGACCGCACGTGGTCCGCGATGACGCGGTAGCGCACGTCGTCCTCGTGCTCGCGTCCGTAGGCGCGTCCCGAGAGCTCCACGGCGCGGTCCAGCACCGGGCGCACCTGGTCGGTCTCGTACATGTTGTCGAGGCCCTGCTTGATGAACGCGACACGTTCCAGACCCATACCGGTGTCGATGTTCTTGTTCGGCAGCTCGCCGACGATGTCGAAGTCGGTCTTGGAGCGGACGTTCGCGATCGCGTCCTGCATGAAGACGAGATTCCAGATCTCGGTGAACCGGGTGTCGTCGACCGCCGGGCCGCCGTCGCGCCCGTAGGCGGGGCCGCGGTCGAAGTAGATCTCGGAGCAGGGACCGGCGGGACCGGGCTGCCCCGTCGACCAGTAGTTGTCCTCCTTGCCGAGCCGCTGGATGCGGGACACGGGCAGCCCCGCGACCTTCTGCCACAGCGCGGCGGCCTCGTCATCCGTCTCGTAGACGGTGACCCAGAGATCCTTCTCGTCGAAGCCGAGGCCGCCGTCGGATTCCGAGGAGGTCAGCAGCTCCCAGGCGTACCCGATCGCCTCTTCCTTGAAGTAGTCGCCGAACGACCAGTTGCCGAGCATCTGGAAGAAGGTGCCGTGACGGGCGGTGTGCCCGACCTCCTCGATGTCGTTGGTGCGGATGCACTTCTGCACATCGGCGGCGCGCGGGAAGGGCGCAGGCACCGTGCCGTTCAGGTACGGCACGAAGGGGACCATGCCGGCCACGGTGAACAGCAGCGTCGGGTCATCGCTGACCAGTGACGCCGACGGCACGATGACGTGGTCGTTCTTCTCGAAGTAATTCAGGTATCGCTGGGCGATCTCGGCGGTCTTCATGCGATGTCTATCCTCGGGCAGGAGCGTTCGCCGCCGCGCTGCGGCGACACGGGTCTACGGGGTGTCAGCGTGCGTCGGTGTCGGCCGGCGTGGCGGCCGCGTCCGGAGCGTCGTCATCCGCGACGAAACGGGACTGCTGGTCGCGGTACGCGTCACCGATCCGATCCGTGAACTCCGTGATGCGCGCGTCGATGTCGGCGAGCACCTCGTGACCGCGCGGATCTTTGTTGACGAGGTGAGCGAGCACGAACCCGGCCGATGTGCCGAGCACGAACCACAGGAGACTCTTCACCGGGACCTCTTCCTCAGACGATCCGCGCGACTCGCAGACCGTCTTCCATCGTAGGCGACATCGTCCGCGCGTACGCGGCGGACGACGAAGGGCGCCGGGGGAACCCCGACGCCCTTCTGTGTGCTGAATGGATCAGCGAGCAGCGTAGTACTCGACGACCAGCTGCACGTCGCAGGTCACGGGGACCTCGGCGCGCTTCGGGCGACGGACCAGACGTGCCTGCAGCTTGTCGAGTTCGACCTCGATGTAGCCGGGGACGTTCGGCAGCACCTCGGCGTGACCACCGGCAGCGGCGACCTGGAAGGGCTCGGTGCCCTCACTGCGCGCCTTGACGTGGATCAGCTGACCGGGCTTGACGCGGAACGAGGGGCGGTCCACGATCTGGCCGTCGACCTGGATGTGGCGGTGCACCACGAACTGGCGGGCCTGAGCGGTGGTGCGGGCGAAGCCGGCGCGCAGAACGAGCGCGTCAAGACGCATCTCGAGCAGCTCGACCAGGTTCTCACCCGTCAGACCGTCGGTGCGACGGGCCTCGTTGAACGCGATGCGCAGCTGCTTCTCGCGGATGCCGTACTGCTCGCGCAGACGCTGCTTCTCACGCAGACGGACGGCGTAGTCGCTGTCGGCCTTGCGCTTGGTGCGACCGTGCTCACCCGGAGCGTAGGGACGCTTCTCGAGGTAGCGGGCGGCCTTCGGCGTCAGCGGGATGCCGAGCGCACGGGAGAGACGGACCTTGCGGCGGTCCTGGGACTTCGTGGTCACGAAGATTCCTTCCGATGACGTGGCCGCGCACTTCGCGGCTCACGGACGTATCACCCGACTTCGCCCGTCCGACGCGCACGCCGGGGCGTGTCGAACGGTGTTCCAGAAGGAGGGGGATGCCCGAAAACGAGGTTTCGAGCCGATTAATCCTAACAGAACCGCCGCATCCGCCGCGGAACGGGCGGAACGCGGCTCATTCGCCGTCGAGGATGCGGCGGATCTTCTCGAGGCGCGTCGCGACGTCGCGCTCGCGCCCGTGCGAGGTCGGGTCGTAGTAGCGCCGCCCGCGGAGCTCGTCGGGCAGGTACTGCTGCGTCGCGATGCCGACCTCGGTGTCGTGGGGGTACACGTAGCCCTTGCCGTGGCCGAGCCGCTTCGCGCCGGCGTAGTGGGCGTCGCGCAGATGCACCGGGACGCGCCCGAACCCGCCCGCACGGACGTCGGCGATCGCCGCGTTGATGCCGAGGTACGCCGCGTTCGACTTGGCCGTCGTCGCGAGGTAGACCGTGGCCTCGGCGAGCGGGATGCGTCCCTCGGGCATGCCGATGAAGGCGACGGCGTCGGCGGCCGCGACGGCGATCGTCAATGCCTGCGGGTCGGCGAGACCGATGTCCTCCGACGCCGAGATCACGAGCCGCCGCGCGATGAAGCGGGGGTCCTCCCCCGCTTCGATCATCCGCGCGAGGTAGTGGAGCGAGGCGTCCGGGTCCGAGCCGCGGATCGACTTGATGAACGCGCTGATGACGTCGTAGTGCTCGTCGCCCTGACGGTCGTACCGCAGCAGGGCCCGGTCGACGGCCTGCGCGATCACCTCCGCCGTCACGGTCGGCGGGGAGTCCTCGTCATCGCCCTCGCCCGCCGTCATCGCGGCCGCCGCCTCCAGGGCGGTCAGCGCACGACGCGCGTCGCCGGAGGCGAGACGCACCAGCGCGTCGCGCGCGTCCGGCGCGAGCACCACGTGGCCGGCGAGGCCCCGCGGATCCGACACCGCCCGATCCACCAGCATCCCGAGATCGTCGTCGCCCAGCGGCTTCAACGTCAGCAGGAGCGACCGCGAGAGAAGCGGCGAGATGATCGAGAACGAGGGGTTCTCGGTGGTCGCGGCGATCAGCACGACCCAGCCGTTCTCCACGCCGGGCAGCAGGGCGTCCTGCTGGGCCTTCGTGAAACGGTGGATCTCGTCGAGGAACAGGATCGTCGACGCCCCGTACAGATCGCGCTGGTTCAGCGCCTCCTGCATCACCTCGCGGACGTCCTTCACACCCGCGGTGATGGCGGAGAGCTCCACGAAACGCCGCCCGGACGATCGGGCGATCGCCTGCGCGAGCGTGGTCTTGCCCGTACCCGGCGGGCCCCAGAGGATCACCGAGACGGCCCCCGTCGTCTGACGGCCGGGGTCGGCCAGTGCCACGAGCGGCGAGCCCGGGCGCAGTACGTGCTGCTGACCGGCGACCTCGTCGAGCGAGGTGGGACGCATGCGCACGGCCAAAGGGGTCTGCCCTTGGAAGAGGGCGCCGGACGTACTCACCCCACCAGGCTAGCCGCGGTGGCCGACACCGGCTTTGTCGCGGTGGTGCGCCGCCGCGTAGGATCGGGCCGCTCGAGTGTCCAGGAGGAGATGTGGCGAAGACCGGCGGCCCCAGTCAGCAGCGTGCCGAGCGCGAACGGGCGCGGCTGTACCAGGCGCGGCGCGCGTTCCACGAGAGCCGCATCTCGCGCCGTCGCCGCGACAACCTCCTCGCGGGCCTGGTCGGCGGCGTCCTCATCCTGGCCGTGGCCGGAGCGCAGCTCGCCTACTACACCGTCGGCCCGGGCACTCCGGTTCCGGCGGCGACCACCCCCGCGCCGGCCGACGTGACGCCCACCCCCACCCCGGCGACGCCCGCGCCCTGACCACACGGTGACCCGACGCCGCGGACGGCGGGTACTAGGCTGAAGCCGATTGCCCACCGCCGAACGCGAGACGCTTGAGGTGCCCCGTGACTGCTGCGACAGACCACACCCCCGACCAGCCCGACACCGGGACCGCCAGCGAGCCCTGGGGCCGCGTGGACGAAGACGGCAACGTCTCGGTCCGTGAGGCAGAGGGGTGGCGCGTCGTCGGCCAGTACCCCGACGGCACGGCCGATGAGGCTCTGGCCTACTTCACCCGCAAGTTCTCCGACCTCGCCGGCGAGGTGGCGCTCCTCGAGGTGCGCCACCGCCGTGGCGGCGCGTCCGCCTCGGACCTGCGCCACACCGCCGTGACCGTGCGCGAGAAGGTCTCCGGCGCTGCCGCCGTGGGCAATCTCGCCGCCCTGACCACGCGCCTCGACACGCTGCTCGCCGCCCTCGAGGAGGCGACCGCCGGCGAGGCTCAGGCTGCCAAGGCCGCCGTCGACGAGGCCGTCGTCGAGCGCACCGCGCTCGTCGAACAGGCCGAGGCGCTGGCCGCACGCGACCCCAAGTCGGTGCAGTGGAAGCAGGTCACCACCGAGCTCAACACGCTCTTCGAGCAGTGGCAGGCGCACCAGCAGAACGCCCCGCGTCTGCCGAAGTCCGTCTCGCAGCAGTTGTGGACGCGTTTCCGCGATGCACGGAGCACGGTCGAGAAGCACCGCCGTGCGTTCTACGCCGAGCTCGATGAGACGCACAAGGCCGCGAAGGACGCCAAGACCAAGCTGGTCGAGAAGGCCGAGGCGCTCGCGCCCCGCGGTGAGGACGCGATCCCCGCATACCGCGACCTGCTCGATGACTGGAAGGCCGCCGGCCGCGCCGGCAAGCGGGTGGACGACGCCCTGTGGGCACGCTTCAAGGCCGCCGGCGACGCGCTCTACGGAGCACGCGTCGAGCGCGAGAGCGTCGAGGCCGAGGAGTCGCTCGGGCGTATCGAGGCCAAGAAGGCGCTCCTCGAGCGTGCGCGGCCGATCGTCGACGAGAAGAACCTCACAGCGGCGCGCCAGCAGCTCACCGCCGTCCAGCGCGAGTGGGACGAGATCGGCCGGATCTTCCCGCGCGACCGTGAGCGCGCGCTCGACGACGATCTGCGCAAGATCGAGCAGAGCGTGCGCACCCGCGAGGACTCCGAGTGGAAGCGCAACGAGCCCGAGACCACCGCGCGGGCCAACGACATGACGCGCCAGCTGACAGACGCGATCGAGAAGCTCGAGTCGGAGCTCGCCGAGGCCGAGGCGCGGAAGGACCCGCGTGCGGTCAAGGAGGCCCGCGAGGCTCTCGAAGCCCGGAAGGCGTGGCTGCGCGCCGTCGGCGGCTGATCAGACCTTTCCTCCCCCTGTGGGCAGCCCGGCGCGGTTGTCCACAGGGGGTTTTCCGTGCCGCCGCGTCGCGAGGTCGCCGACCACACTGGGACGATGCGATCGGTCTTCCTGTACTTCGCCGGTGATCGGCTGAGCACCGCCGAACTCACCGCGGCGTGCCTCGACGGCCACCTGGTCGGGCTCGGCGAGGGCTTCATCCCCGCCGACACGATCGAGACGGCGTCCCTCCGCGCGGCGTCACTCGCCGAGCTGCTCGGCACCCAGCTCGCCGCGACGCACGAGAGCGCGGCGTGGGTGCACGGGATCGCCGACGACCCGCCGGCGCGTCATCGCGTGCAGCGCACGACGCCGCGCCGGCTGCACGAGCCGGTGGGCCGGCGCTTCGTCTACCGCGATCCGCAGATCCCCGACCACGACCTCGTGACGATCGGCGGCGTGCGGGTGACCTCGGCGCCCCGGACGATCGTCGATCTCGCCCGGAGCGCAGACGGTGCTCCCGCACTCCTCACCCGGTGGGCCCGAGAAGACGTCGATGCGGTCCGCGCCGCCGGCAAATGGGTGCAGGACAGCCACCGCATCCCCCACCGCCGGGTCGCGATAGAGCGGATCGATGCGGCGCTCAGGACGACGTGACGCGATAGACGTCGTACACCGCGTCGATGCGACGCACGGCGTTGAGCACGCGGTCCAGGTGCACGGTGTCACCCATCTCGAACACGAACTTGCTGAGTGCCAGACGGTCGGTGTTCGTGGTGACGGTCGCCGACAGGATGTTGACGTGGTGCTCGCTCAGCACTCGGGTGACATCGCTCAGCAGACCCGACCGATCGAGCGCCTCGACCTGGATCTGCACCAGGAAGACGCTCTTCGTGGTCGGCGCCCACTCGACGTCGATGATGCGCTCGGAGTCGTTCATGAGCGCGGTGACGTTCGTGCAGTCGGTGCGGTGCACCGAGACGCCGCTCCCCCGCGTGACGAACCCGACGATCTCGTCGCCCGGCACCGGCGTGCAGCACTTGGCGAGCTTCACCAGGATGTCGGGGGCACCGCGCACGAGCACGCCCGAGTCGCCGTCGCGGGGACGACGCCCGCGCCCGACGTGGGGGATGTCGATCGGTCCGGTGGCCGTGTCGCCGTCCGCGGCGACGAGGGAGGTGACCTTCTCGATCACGGACTGGGTCGAGACGTGGCCCTCGCCGACGGCGGCGTAGAGGGCCGAGACGTCCTCGTAGCGCAGCTGCTGGGCGACCTGCGTGAAGGAGTCCTGACTCATCAGGCGCTGCAGCGGCAGGTTCTGCCGTCGCATGGCGCGGGCGATGGACTCGCGTCCCTGCTCGATCGCCTCTTCGCGGCGCTCCTTCGTGAACCATCCGCGGATCTTGTTGCGCGCGCGGGTGCTCTTGACGAAGCCCAGCCAGTCCTGACTGGGACCCGCATCGGGGTTCTTGGAGGTGAAGACCTCGACGACATCGCCCGAGTGCAGTTCGGACTCGAGCGGCACGAGACGCCCGTTGACCTTGCTGCCCATGGTGCGGTGACCGATCTCGGTGTGCACGGCGTAGGCGAAGTCCACCGGGGTGGCGCCGCCGGGCAGGCCGATGACGCGCCCCTTCGGCGTGAAGACGTAGACCTCTTTCGCGCCGATCTCGAAGCGCAGCGAATCGAGGAACTCGCCGGGGTCGGCCGTCTCGGCCTGCCAGTCCGAGATGTGCGCGAGCCACGCCATGTCGTTGTCGAGCGCCTTCGGGTCGGCCTTGCCGCCCGCCATCCGCTCCTTGTACTTCCAGTGCGCGGCCACGCCGTACTCGGCCTGCTGGTGCATCTCGTTCGTGCGGATCTGGATCTCGACGGTGCGCCCGCTGGGGCCGATCACCGTCGTGTGCAGCGACTGGTACAGGTTGAACTTCGGCGTGGCGATGTAGTCCTTGAACCGGCCGGGAAGCGGGGTCCAGCGGGCGTGCAGCGCGCCGAGGACGGCGTAGCAGTCGCGGACGGTGCCCACGATCACGCGGATGCCGATGAGGTCGTAGATGTCGTCGAACTCGCGTCCGCGCACGATCATCTTCTGGTAGACCGAGTAGAGCTGCTTGGGTCGGCCCGCGACGCGGCCGCGGATGCGCAGTTCCCGCAGGTCCTCTTCGACCGCGTGGATGACGCTCTGCAGGTACTCCTCGCGCTGCGGCGTGCGCTGCTTGACCAGGCTGTCGATCTCGACGTAGAGCTTCGGGTGCAGGACGGCGAACGAGAGGTCCTCGAGCTCGGACTTGATCGCCTGGATGCCGAGTCGATTGGCCAGCGGCGCGTAGATCTCGAGCGTCTCGGTGGCCTTCTTCGCGGCCTTCTCGGGCGGGACGAAGCCCCAGGTGCGGGCGTTGTGCAGGCGGTCGGCGAGCTTGATGACGAGCACGCGGATGTCGCGCGACATCGCGACGATCATCTTGCGCACCGTCTCGGCCTGCGCGCTGTCGCCGTACTTGACCTTGTCGAGCTTGGTCACGCCGTCGACGAGCATGGCGACCTCGTCGCCGAACTCCGCGCTCAGCTCGTCGAGGCGGTATCCGGTGTCCTCGACGGTGTCGTGCAGGAGGGCCGCCGCGACCGCCTTCGGGCCAAGCCCGAGGTCCGCGAGGATCTGCGCCACGGCGAGCGGATGGGTGATGTAGGGCTCACCGCTCTGACGCTTCTGCCCGGCGTGCGCGCGGTCAGCCACGGCGTAGGCGCGCTCGATGACCGTGATGTCACCGCGCGGATGGTGGGCACGCACGGTGCGCACCAGCTTGTCGACGTCGTCGCGGCGTGCCGCGCGCGAGAAGATCCGAGGGATCAGACGGCGCAGCGACGAGCTCTGGGCGCCCGCGGGAACCGTTTCCGCCATGCTCGAATCACCGCCCTTCGTCGGATCGAATCATCCTACGCTCGGCGCACAGCGCCCGGCTCAGGCCGGGACGCCTGCGCGTTCGCGTGCAGCGAGCACGCGCTCGTCGCTGGCCTTGATGCCGGCCTCGCCCTCGCGCAGCAGCGAGTACATCGGGGCGGCCACGAACAGCGTGGAGTAGGCCGCGACGATCGTGCCGACGAAGATCGAGAGCGAGATGTCGGTGAGCGTCTGCGCACCCAGCCAGATCGATCCGATGAAGAGGATCGCGCCGGTGGGGAGGATCGCGACGATCGTCGTGTTGATCGACCGGATCAGCGTCTGGTTGACGGCGAGGTTCACCGATTCACCGAACGTGCGCGCGGATATCTCGCCGTCCTCAAGCGTGTTCTCGCGGATCTTGTCGAACACCACCGTCGTGTCGTAGAGCGAGTACGACAGGATCGTGAGGAAGCCGATCACCGCCGCGGGAGAGATGGGGAACCCCGCCAGCGCGTACACGCCCACGGTGATCACCAGCACGTCCACGACGCCGATGACCGCCGCGGCCGACATCTTCCAGGTGCGGAAGTACAGCGCCAGGATGAGGAAGGTCAGCGCGAGGAAGATCGCCAGACCCCACAGGGACTGCCGCGTCACGCTGTCACCCCAGCTGGGGCCGATGAACGAGGACGTGACCTCGGCGGTGGGCACCTCGTAGATCTCGGCGAGAGCCGCCGTGACCTGCTGGGTCTCCTCCGGCTGCAGCTGGTCGGTCTGCACCCGCACGGCGTCCGAGCCGATCGTGGTCACCTTGGTGCTGGCGGTCGGGACGACCGACTGCACCGCCTCGGTGGCCAGCAGCTGGTCGGGCTCGTCCAGGCCGGTGATCGTGAACTGCGATCCGCCGGTGAACTCGATCGAGAACTGCACGGGCTTCACGAACGGCACGAGCACCGACGCGAGCACGAGGACGGCGGCGAGGATGAACCAGAGCCGGCGGCGCCCGATGAACGGGAACGAGGTCTTCCCGGTGTAGAGGTCGTTACCGAACTGCGTCATGGTGCGCATCAGTCGCGGCCGCCCTTCGCGTCGACGGCGCCGTTGTGGTCCGCAGTGGTGGATGTGGTGCCGGACAGCTCGGCGGCGCGTTTGCGCTCCGCGATCGTCTGGCGGCGCTCCGCTTCACCGCGGGAGCGCGCCCCCTTGCCCTTCGCCACCGTGCCGACGGGCGCGCGGAACTGCGCGCGGCCGCGGTACACGGCGCCGAGCGCGGTGGGGTCGAGGCCCGACAGCGGATGGCCGGACCCGAAGAACCGGGTCCGCGCCAGGAGCTGCATGACCGGGTGGGTGAAGAGGATGAAGATCAGCACGTCGATCACGGTCGTGAGGCCGAGCGTGAACGCGAAGCCCTTCACCGTGGCGTCGGCCAGGATGTACAGCACGACGGCGGCCAGGATGTTGATCGACTTCGAGATGTAGATCGTGCGCTTGGCGCGCGCCCATCCGTCCTCGACGGCGGACGTGATCGACTTGCCGTCACGGAGCTCGTCTCGGATGCGTTCGAAGTAGACGATGAACGAGTCGGCGGTGAATCCGATCGACACGATCACACCCGCGACACCGGCGAGAGAGAGCCGGAAGCCCATCCGCCACGCCAGGATGCACAGCGAGATGTAGGTCAGGATGCCCATCACGAGGATCGAGGCGACGATCACCGTGCCGAGCGCCCGGTACACCGAGAGCGAGTAGATCGCCACGAGCACGAGGCCGATGAGTCCGGTGAGCAGACCGATCATCAGCTGCTGCGAACCGAGCGTCGCCGAGATCGTGTCGGAGCTCTGCACCGTGAAGCTGAGCGGCAGGGCGCCGTACTTCAGCTGGTCGGCGAGGGTCTGCGCCGTCTCCTGCGTGAACTGTCCGGTGATCTGCGGCTTGCCGTCGGTGATGATGCCGTTCATGGACGGCGCCGACAGGACGTCGCCGTCGAGGATGAACGCGAACTGGTTGAGCGGCGTCGACAGCGGGTACAGGCGCGAGCTGATCGACGAGAACGTCTCGGTGCCCTCGCCGTTGAAGACGATGTTGACGGCCCACTGGTTCGTGGTCTGCACGAGACCGGCGCTCGCGTCGCTGATCGCCTCGCCGTTCAGCTCGACCGGTCCGAGGATGTACTTCGCCGTGCCGGTCGCGTCGCAGGTGATGAGCGGCTGGTCGGCCGGAGCGTTGGCGGGGTCGTTGGCCGGGTCGGCGCAGTTGTACGCCTGGAACTGCGCCTGCAACGCCGGCGTGATCCACGACACGTCGCTGCCGTTGCTCGGGCTCGCCGACGGCGTGGACTCGAGGGTCGGGTCGGGGGTCGGGTACGGCGTCGCCGTCCCGTCCTCGCCGATGAACGATCCGGAGACCTCGCCCGAGACGAACAGCACCGCGCGCAGCTGCAGCTGTGCGGACGCCTGGATGCGGGCGCGCGTCTCCTCGTCGGCCTCGCCCGGGATCTGGACGACGATGTTGCGGCCGCCCTCCGTGGTGACGTCCGCCTCGCCGACGCCCGTGGCGTCGATGCGCTGACGGATGATCGTCACGGCCTGGTTGAGCTGCTCACCCGTGGGGCTGGCGCCGTCGGCGACCTGCGCCTCGAGGATGATCTGCGTCCCACCCTGGAGGTCGAGCGCGAGCTCGGGGACCCAGGAGCTCGCGGGCTCGCCGGCGGAGTCTTTGAAGACGTACACGCCGAGCGCGTTGATGCCGAACAGGACGGCCGTGATGACGAGGAGCCCGAGAAGGGCACGCCAGGCACGACGGACAGGGGTGGGTGTCGCCACGGAAGGTCAGCTTTCTCGTCGAAGAAGCGGAGGCGCGATCAGGCCTCGGGCTTGTCCTTCTTGTCGTGCTCCACCTCGTCGACATGCGACGAGTACTTGTGGTCGTCGCTGATCGAGGTGATGTCGCCGTCGGCGACGCCGGCGATGTACTCGGCCTCGCTCGCCTCGGCCTCGATGAACTCGTCCTCGGTCACGACGCCCTCAGCGGGGTCGACGACACGCAGGATGGCCTGGCTGTGGACCTTGATCTCGACGCCGGGGGCGATCTCGACGAGCGCGGGCTGGTCGAGGTTCTCGGGATCGAACTCGACGATCGTTCCGTACAGACCGCCCTGGAGGAGGACCTCTGCGCCGGGGATCGTCTGGCGGGCCTTCTGCTCCTGCTCGGCCTTCGCCTTCTGCATCCGGCGGCGGGAGCTCCAGAACATGAAGATCAGCAGAGCCACCAGCAGGATGATCAGACCGTAGTTGGCGAAGAACGTCGCGAAATCCATGAAGCGGAGGGTCCCTTTCAGGGGCAGCGCACGTCGGGACGGCGCTGGTCAAGTCGGAGTCGGCGAAAGCCTTCAGCGATTATAGGTCATGCAGGCGAAGCGCCCCTGTCGGATGGGGCACTCCCAGATGCGCGTAGGCCTCGGGCATGGCGATCCGCCCGCGCGGGGTGCGCCCCATGAATCCGATGCGCACGAGATACGGCTCGACGACGGACTCGATCGTGTCGGCCTCCTCCCCGACGGCGACGGCGAGTGTGCCGAGGCCGACAGGGCCGCCCCGGAAGCGCCGGATCAGCGCGTCGAGCACGGCGCGGTCGAGGCGGTCGAGCCCGATCGGGTCGACGTCGTAGAGGTCGAGAGCCGCGTCGACGCTCGCCAGATCGCCCGCGGAGGCGTCGGCGTGCACGATCAGGTAGTCGCGCACCCGCCGCAGCAGGCGGTTGGCGATACGGGGCGTGCCGCGCGAGCGGCGGGAGATCTCGGCCCGGGCCGCGTGCGGCAGCTCGACGGCCAGCATCTGCGCGGAGCGCCCGATGACGCGCTCGAGCTCCTCGGGCTCGTAGTACTCGAGGTGCGCGGTGAAGCCGAAGCGATCGCGCAGCGGATTGGGCAGCAGCCCCGAACGGGTCGTCGCGCCCACCAGCGTGAACGGCGCCAGCTCGAGCGGGATGCTGGTGGCCCCCGCACCCTTGCCGACCATGATGTCGATGCGGAAGTCCTCCATGGCGAGGTAGAGCATCTCCTCCGCGGAGCGCGCCATGCGGTGGATCTCGTCGATGAAGAGCACTTCGCCGCTCGTGAGCGACGAGAGCAGGGCAGCCAGATCGCCGGCGTGCTGGATGGCGGGGCCGCTCGAGAGGCGCAGCGGACGACCGCTCTCGTACGCCACGATCATGGCGAGCGTCGTCTTGCCGAGCCCGGGAGGGCCGGAGAGCAGGATGTGGTCCGGCGGGCGGCTCTGGATGCGGGCGGCGTCCAGCAGCAGTTGGAGCTGCCCGCGCACCTTCTGCTGCCCGACGAAGTCGGCGAGGGAGGACGGCCGGAGCGCGCCCTCGATGGCGAGTTCGGTGTCGTCGGCGGGCTCGCCGGCATCCCTCACGTCATCCACGGGCGCTCTCCCCGCGGGCGGGACCGAGCGCCGCCAGTGCGAGGCGCAGGAGCGCCGAGACGGTGCGCTCCTCGGGCGCGTCGGCGACGACCTGGGTGGCCGTCTCGGCGGCGGTGCGCTCCGACCAGCCGAGGCCGACCAGCGCCTGGGCCAGCTGGTCGCCGAGCCCCTGGGGCGCGGCGCCGGCGGACCCGCCGGGGGCCGAGGTGGGCGGGGCGAGCTTGCCCGCCAGCTGCACGACGATGAGCTTGGCCGTCTTGGGCCCGATCCCGGAGACCTTGCGGAACGGGGCGTCGGCCTCATCGGTGACCGCCTGCGCGATTTGGTCGATCGACATCTCGGCGAGCACGCCGAGCGCGGACTTGGGGCCGACCCCCGACACCGCGATGAGGGCGCCGAACACGGCCAGCTCCTCCCGGCTGCCGAAGCCGACGAGCGACATGGCGTCCTCGCGGACGATCAGATGGGTGTGCAGGAGGAGCTCGTCGCCGAGGTGCGCGCCGCGCGACACCTCGGGCGTCACCGCCACCGCGTATCCGACCCCGGCGACGTCCAGGATGACGGTGTCGGCGCCGGCGTGCACGACGGTGCCGCGGAGAGAAGCGATCATTCCTTCAGCCTAGTGTCGTTCGGACGTATGTTCGATCGGACACGCTCAGCGTCGTGTCGACCGTTCCGCGGCCCGCCAGGCGCGCTGGGCGGGGGTCAGCGCCTCGGCGCCCGGCCCGGCCGCATCCGACGCGACCGCGCCACCCCGCCACGCGTGGCAGAGCGCGATCGCGAGGGCGTCGGCGGCGTCGGCGGGCTGCGGCAGCTCGGGAAGCCGGAGGATGCGCGCCACCATGGTCTGCACCTGGAGCTTCTCGGCCGAGCCGTAGCCGGTGATCGCGGCCTTGACCTCGCTGGGCGTGTGGGTGGCCGTCGGTAGCGAATGCTCGGCGGCGACGAGCAGCGCGATCCCGCTCGCCTGCGCCGTGCCCATCACCGTGCTGCGGTTCTGCTGCGCGAACACGCGCTCCACCGCCACGACGCCGGGCCGGTGCTCGCTCACCACGGCGCGCAGCCCCTGCGCGATCAGATGCAGGCGTTCGGCGGTGGGCAGATCAGGCGAGGTGCGCACGACGCCGACGTGCACGAGGCGGGCACTGCGGTCGGCGGCGACGTCGACCACCCCGATCCCGCATCGGGTCAGACCCGGGTCGACTCCCAGCACGCGCAACGCAACAGCCACCCCCTCACGCTAAGCGCTGACGGGGTGGCTGGTGGCGCGGCGCGCGGTGATCAGTCGTCGGCTTCGAGCTCGGCCTGCACCTCGGGGGTCAGATCGAAGTTGCTGAAGACGTTCTGGACGTCGTCGCTGTCCTCGAGGGCGTCGATGAGCCGGAAGACCTTGCGGGCCGTGTCGGCGTCGACCTCGACCTTGAGGTTCGGCACGAACTCGACGTCGGCGGACTCGTAGTCGATGCCGGCGTCCTGCAGCGCCGAGCGCACCGTCACGAGGTCGGTCGCCTCGGTGATGACCGCGAATCCCTGCCCGTGCGGCTCGACCTCTTCGGCGCCGGCTTCGAGGACGGCCAGCATGACGTCGTCCTCGGTCGTGGACTCGCCGTCGACGACGATGACGCCCTTGCGCGTGAAGTTGTAGGCCACGCTGCCCGGGTCGGCCAGGTTGCCGCCGTTGCGCGACAGCGCCGTCCGCACCTCGGCCGCGGCACGGTTCTTGTTGTCCGTCAGACACTCGATCATCAGGGCGACGCCGTTCGGGCCGTACCCCTCGTACATGATCGAGGCGTACTCGACGGACTCGCCGCCGATGCCCGCGCCGCGCTTGATCGCGCGATCGATGTTGTCCTTGGGGACGGACGTCTTCTTGGCTTTGAGGACGGCATCGAAGAGCGTCGGATTGCCCTGCAGGTCGGCGCCGCCGAGCTTGGCCGCGACCTCGATGTTCTTGATGAGCTTGGCCCACGACTTCGCGCGACGGCTGTCGATGACGGCCTTCTTGTGCTTCGTCGTTGCCCATTTGGAGTGACCGGACATGACACCAGTCTAGACGGGAGCACCGTCCGCCCCGCTCAGCACGCTAGCGACGGCGGGGCGCCGCGCGCACGCGTTCCAGGAAGCGTTCGTGGAACCGCGCATCACCGGAGACCTCCGGGTGGAAGGCGGTGCCCAGCAGGTTGCCGGCCTCGACCGCGACCACCTCGCCCCCCGGCAGCGTCGCCAGCGCCCGCACCCCGGCGCCGACCTGCGTCACCACGGGTGCGCGGATGAAGGCGGCCCGCACCGGACGATCCCAGCCCTCGACGTCCAGGTCGGCCTCGAACGACTCCGCCTGGGCGCCGAACGCGTTACGGGTGACCGTGACGTCCAGCCCGCCGAAGGTCTGCTGCCCGTCGATCGCACCGATCACGCGGTCGGCGAGCAGGATCAGGCCCGCGCAGGTGCCGTAGACCGGCAGTCCCCCGGCGATCGCCGTGCGGATGGGCTCCTGCATCCCGAAGCGACGCGCGAGCTTGTCGATCGCGCTCGACTCTCCCCCGGGCAGCACGAGCCCGTCGACCGTGGCCAGCTCGGACGGGCGGCGCACGTCGACGACCTCGGCGCCGAGCCGCTCCAGGACGAGGCGATGTTCGCGCACATCGCCCTGGAGGGCCAGCACTCCGATGCGGGGCGTGTCACCACCCACGATCGGCGAGGCGGTGCGGAGCGGCGAGATCGGACACGTTGATGCCGACCATGGCCTCGCCGAGACCGCGCGAGACCTCGGCGATCACGGCCGGGTCGTCGGCGAAGGTCGTGGCCCGCACGATGGCCGCGGCGCGCTCGGCGGGGTTGCCCGACTTGAAGATCCCCGAGCCCACGAAGACGCCGTCCGCGCCGAGCTGCATCATCATCGCGGCGTCCGCGGGGGTCGCCACGCCACCGGCGGTGAACAGCACCACGGGCAGCCGCCCGGTCTCGGCGACCTCGGCCACCAGCTCGTACGGCGCCTGGAGCTCCTTCGCGGCGACGTACAGCTCGTCCTTCGAGGTCGCGCGCAGCGCCTGGATCTCGCGGTGGATGGTGCGGATGTGCTTCGTCGCCTCCGACACGTCCCCCGTGCCGGCCTCGCCCTTCGAGCGGATCATGGCCGCGCCCTCGGTGATGCGTCGGAGCGCTTCGCCCAGGTTGGTGGCGCCGCAGACGAACGGCACCGTGAAGCCCCATTTGTCGATGTGGTTCACGTAGTCGGCCGGCGAGAGCACCTCGGACTCGTCGATGTAGTCGACGCCGAGCTCCTGCAGCACCTGAGCCTCGACGAAGTGACCGATGCGGGCCTTCGCCATGACCGGGATCGAGACCGCGTCGATGATCGCGTCGATGAGATCCGGGTCGCTCATCCGCGCCACGCCGCCCTGCGCGCGGATGTCGGCGGGCACGCGTTCGAGGGCCATGACGGCGACGGCGCCCGCATCCTCGGCGATCTTCGCCTGGTCGGCGGTGACGACGTCCATGATGACGCCGCCCTTGAGCATCTCGGCGAGACCGCGCTTGACGCGCGACGAGCCGGTGGACGCTGTTGTCATGGTGTGCTCCTCTCGGGCGCCGCTGCGGCGACCCGTGTCGACGTGCTGATTGACCTAGGCCAAAAGCTAGCACGGCCTCCGACGTAGAATCGCCCCATGACCACGCCTGACGCCGCCATCCGGATCCAGGGCGAGTCCGCCGTCGAGATCGCCGACAGCGTGCGGGCGCTGATCGAGCGCGAGACGTTCGCCCCGGGCGACGCCCTCCCGCCCGTGCGCACCCTCGCGAGCGCGCTCGGTGTGAATCGCAACACGGTGGTGTCCGCGTACCGTCATCTCGCCCAGGCGGGCCTGGTGACCTCCCACGGCCGCGGCGGAACGCTCGTCGCCCGCCGCGCGCCGCTCGCGCAGGACGGCTTCTCCCCCGATACCGTGCTGCGCGATGTGGGATCGGGCAATCCCGACCCGGCCCTCATCCCCCCGATCGCCGACGTCCTCGGGGCGATCGCGGGTCGACCCGTGCTGTACGGCGAGCCCGTCATCGACGCCGCGCTCGAGCAGTGGAGCACGCAGTGGATCCGCGAGGCCGTCGGCGACGACCGCGACGCCCGCCTGACGATCACCAGCGGCGCCGTCGACGCCGTCGAGCGCCTGCTCGCCCAGGCCCTGACGCGTGACGACGCCGTCGCCCTCGAAGACCCGTGCTTCCTCGCGAGCATCCAGACCGTGCGGCTCGGCGGGTACCGCGCCGTGCCCGTCGCCGTGGACGCCGAGGGGATGACGGTCGACGGGCTGCGCGCCGCGCTCGAGGCGGGCGTGCGGGCGATCGTCTGCACGCCCCGGGCGCAGAACCCGACCGGTGCGAGCCTCAGCCCCGCCCGCGCGAGCGCGCTCCGCGCCGTGCTGGCGGACCACCCGTACGTGCTCGTCATCGAGGACGACCACTTCTCGCTGCTGGCCAGCACGCCCTACCGCTCGATCATCCCGCCGGGGCACCAGCGGTGGGCGCTCGTGCGATCGGTGTCCAAGTTCCTCGGCCCCGACATGTGCATGGCGATCGCGGCCACCGATCCCGACACCGCGCGCCGCCTCGCGATGCGGCTGAGCCCGGGCACCACGTGGGTGAGCCACCTGCTGCAGCGCCTCGCCCACGCGCAGCTGACCGATGCGGGGGCGCTCACGACCATCGAGTCCGCCCGCACCCACTACGCCGCGCGGAACCGCGCCTTCGCCGAGCGGCTTCGCGCGCGCGGCGTGGCGGTGACCGTGGGCGACGGCCTGAACCTCTGGCTGGCGCTACCCGTCGCGGCGCGCGCCGTGTCCGAGCAGCTCATGCGACGCGGCTGGCTCGCGCGGACCGGCGACGAGTTCGTCCTCGCCGATGCCGCCACGACCCGTCACCTGCGCCTCACCGTGCACGAGCTCGACGACGCCGAGGCCGACCGCTTCGCCGCCGACATCGCCGCCGCGCTCGACGCGGTGGCGATGCAGAAGGTGGGATGATCGACCCGTGAAGATCCTCTCCATCCAGTCCGCTGTGGCGTACGGCCACGTCGGCAACTCGGCCGCCGTGTTCCCCCTGCAGCGCATCGGCGTCGAGGTGCTCCCCGTCTACACGGTGAACTTCTCGAACCACACCGGCTACGGGGCGTGGCGCGGGCCCCTCATCTCCCCCGCCGACGTGAGCGATGTCATCACGGGGATCGAGGACCGCGGTGTCTTCGCCGACATCGACGCCGTGCTCTCGGGCTACCAGGGCTCCGAGGGAATCGCCGATGTCATCGTCGATGCGGTCGCCCGGGTCAAGGCGGCCAACCCGAGCGCGATCTACGCGTGCGACCCCGTCATGGGCAACGCCAAGTCCGGGTGCTTCGTCGCCCCGGCCATCCCCGAGCTGCTGCGCGAGCGGGTGGTGCCGGTGGCCGACATCATCACTCCCAACCAGTTCGAGCTCGGGTTCCTCACCGGCACGGAGCCGCGCACGATCGCCGAGACACTCGACTCCGCCGACGCGGCGCGTGCGATGGGACCGCGGACCGTCCTCGTCACGAGCGTCGAGCGGCCCGACCGCGAAGAGGGCACCATCGAGATGATGGTCGTCGACGACGCCGGCGCCTGGATCGTGCAGACGCCGCTGCTGCCGATGAAGGCCAACGGCTCGGGAGACGTGACGGCGGCGCTGTTCACGGCGCACTACCGTGCAACCGGGGACGCCGCCGAGGCGCTCGCGCGCACCACCTCGAGCGTGTTCGATCTGCTCGAGCTCACCCACCGCTCGGGCGAGCGCGAGCTGCAGCTGGTGCAGGCGCAGGAGTCCTACGCGCACCCGAAGCTGCAGTTCCCGGTGCGTCAGGTGCGCTGAACGCCCCGCCTCATCCGGCTCGGTCCTGCGCTCGCCTCAGCGCGGCCAGGCGTCCGCGAGCGTGGTGCGGACATCGCCCAACAGCTGCGGCAGTGCCTTCGTCTTCGCGATGATCGGGAAGAAGTTCGCGTCGGTCGCCCACCGGGGCACCACGTGCTGGTGCAGGTGCCCGGCGACGCCGGCGCCCGCGACGGCGCCCTGGTTCATGCCGATGTTGAAGCCGTCGCACCGTGAGGTGACCCGCAGCACCCGCATGGCCGTCTGCGTGAGCGCGCCGATCTCGGCGACCTCGGCGTCCGACGCCTCGTCGTAGGTGGGGATGTGGCGGTAGGGGCAGACGAGCAGGTGGCCCGAGTTGTACGGGAACAGGTTCAACAGCACGTAGGCGTGGGTGCCGCGGTGCACGATGAGGGCGTCCTCGTCGGACTTGTGCGGCGCGGCGCAGAACGGGCAGTCGTCGGCCATCGGCTCGGGCCCGGCCTGGATGTACGCCATCCGATGCGGCGTCCACAGCCGCTGGAACTCGTCCGGCACGCCGGCCAACTCGGATGCCGCGACGAGGGCCGCATCCGAGTCGCCCGGCGTGGCGGTCACGCGAGGTCCTCCGCGGTGTTCACGAGCGTGCGCTCGGCGATCGCCGTGACGATCCGCTCGATCGCGTCGTCAACGGGGATGCCGTTGGTCTGGGTGCCGTCGCGGAAACGGAACGAGACCGTGCCCGCCGTCCGGTCCTGCTCGCCGGCGATGAGCTGGATCGGCACCTTCTGGGTCGTGTGGGTGCGGATCTTCTTCTGCATGCGGTCGTCGGAGTGGTCGACCTGGGCGCGGACGCCCCGGGCGCGCAGCCGGTCGACGATCTCGTCGAGGTAGTCGCCGAACTGCTCCGCGACGGGGATCGCCACGACCTGATCCGGGGCGAGCCACACCGGGAACGCGCCGGCGTAGTGCTCGAGAAGGATCGCGAAGAACCGCTCGATCGAGCCGAACAGCGCGCGGTGGATCATGATCGGGCGGTGCTTCTCGCCATCCGATCCGGTGTACTCGAGCTCGAACCGCTCGGGCAGGTTGGGGTCGACCTGCACGGTCGACAGCTGCCAGGTGCGGCCGATCGCGTCGCGCGTCTTCAGGTCGATCTTGGGGCCGTAGAAGGCGGCCTCACCGGGCACCTCGGTGAGCTTCAGGCCGCTCGCGACCGCGACGTTGCGCAGCGCGTTGGTCGAGTACTCCCAGAACTCCTCCGACCCGATCCACTTCGACTTCTCGTCGTCGCGCATCGAGAGCTCGAGCTCGAAGTCCTCGAGACCGAAGTCCCGCAGCATCGAGATGACGAACTCGAGGACGCGGGTGGCCTCGGACTCCAGCTGCTCCGGGGTGACGAACAGGTGCGAGTCGTCCTGCGTGAAACCGCGCACGCGCGTGAGCCCGTGGAGGGCGCCCGAGAGCTCGTTGCGGTAGACGGTGCCGTTCTCGGCCAGTCGCATGGGCAGGTCGCGGTAGCTGCGCGCACGCTC
Organism: Microbacterium sp. NPDC089189; assembly: GCF_040685095.1. NCBI lineage: Bacteria > Bacillati > Actinomycetota > Actinomycetes > Micrococcales > Microbacteriaceae > Microbacterium > Microbacterium sp. NPDC089189. The sequence continues at coordinate 207,489 of NZ_JBFBHG010000001.1, read as the reverse complement.
CTTGTAGATCAGGATGTGCATCGGGCAGTTCATCGGCTTGAGGTAGTAGTCCTGGCCGGGCTTGGTCACGGTGCCGTCGGCATCGCGTTCCTCATCCATCGTGATCGGCGGGAACATGCCCTCGCGGTAGGTCACGAGGTGGTTCGAGGTGAGGAAGAGGTCTTCCTTCGAGATGTGCGGCGTGTAGACGTACGTGTAGCCGCCCTCGATGTGGCGCCGGCGTGCGTGCTGCTCCATCTCGCCGCGGATGACACCGCCCTTGGGATGCCAGACGCTGAGGCCGGACCCGATCTCATCCGGGAACGAGAACAGGTCGAGCTCCTTGCCGAGCTTGCGGTGATCGCGCTTGGCGGCCTCTTCGAGGCGCTGCTGGTAGGCGCGCAGCTCGTCCTTCGTCGGCCACGCCGTGCCGTAGATGCGCTGCAGCTGCGGGTTCTTCTCGCTGCCGCGCCAGTAGGCGCCGGCGATGCGCTGCAGGTCCCAGCCGTTGCCGATCGTGCGGGTGGTGGGAACGTGCGGGCCGCGGCACAGGTCCTTCCAGACCGTCTCGCCGTCGCGGTTGACGTTGTCGTAGATCGTCAGCTCGCCGGCGCCGACCTCGACGGACGCGCCCTCGGCGGCTTCTTTCGTGCCGCCCTTGAGTCCGATGAGTTCCAGCTTGAACGGCTCGTCGGCGAGCTCGGCACGCGCCTCGTCGTCGGTCACGACGCGACGGACGAAGCGCTGGTTCTCGCGAACGATGCGCTCCATCTCCTTCTTGATCGCCTTGACGTCCTCGGGCGTGAACGGGGTGTCCGTGCCGAAGTCGTAGTAGAAGCCGTCGGTGATGGGCGGGCCGATGCCGAGGTTCGTCTGCGGCTTGATGCGCTGCACGGCCTGGGCCAGCACGTGCGCGGCCGAGTGCCGGAGGATCGAGAGACCGTCCGCCGAGTCGATCGTCACGGGTTCGACCGTGTCGTCGGCCGTGACGGTGGTCGCGAGGTCGACGAGGTTGCCGTCCACGCGCAGCGCGATGACGGAGCGGTCGGGGAAGAGGGCGAATCCGTCGGCGGGGTACGCGACGTCGGCCGGGGTCAGATCAGTCAAGGAAGTCTCCAGAAGATGGCTCTGTCATCGATCCTATCGAGGTCGGGACGCACCAAGATGGAGGGGTGAAGCTGGCCCTCATCGGCGGCGTGCTGCTGGTGGCGGGCGGCGCGGCCGTGGCTCTCGGCATCCTGAGCCCCGAGGACGCTCTGGCGACCGCGGAACGCATCTGGCCGGTGCTGCTGTTCGTGGCCGCGATCACCGTCGTCGCCGAGCTCGCGACCCGTGCCGGCCTGTTCGACGTCATCGCGGGCGGGCTCGCCCGCGCCTCGCGCGGACGCGTCCGGGGGGCTGTGGATGTGGGTGGTCCTGCTCGCGGTCGCCTCGACCGCGTTCTTGTCGCTCGACACCACGGCGGTGCTCCTGACACCGGTCGTCGTGGCGGCCGCGCGCGCCCACAAACTGCCGGCACTCCCCTTCGCCTTCACGACCGTCTGGCTCGCCAACACGGCGTCCCTGTTCCTGCCGGTCTCCAATCTCACGAACCTCCTCGCAGCGCCCGGACTGGGCGGCGGGACCGGTGAGTTCCTGCTGCTGCTCGCCGCGCCCGCGGTCATCGCCGTCGGGGTGACGGTGCTGCTGCTGTGGGTGCGGTTCCGGCGGCACCTGCGGGGGACGTTCACCCCGCAGCCCGCGCCCCGCGTGGCCGATCGCACCCTGCTGCTGTGGTGCGCCGTCGTCGTGGCGGCGCTGCTGCCGCTGCTGGTGTCGGGCCTCGAGCCCTGGCTCCCCGCATCCGCTGCGGCGCTGGTGCTGATCGTGGTCTTCGTCGTCCGCGCGCCCCGGGCGCTCTCGGTGCGTCTCGTGCCGTGGTCGCTCGTCGTCTTCGCCTCGGGGCTTCTGCTCGCCGCGGCGGCCGTGGATGCGGCGGGGCTGCTCGACGCACTGGCTGTGCTGCTCGGGCACGCCGAGGGCGCGGGAGCCGTGTACGCGGTGGCCGGCACCGGCGCTGCGGCGGCGAACGTCGTCAACAACCTGCCCGCGTACCTCGCGTTGGAACCCGCGGTCGCGGGAGCGCCGATCCACCTGGCGGCGCTCCTGGTCGGCGTCAACGCCGGTCCGCTCATCACGCCGTGGGCGTCGCTGGCGACGCTCCTGTGGCATCAACGGCTGCGCGCGGCGGGCGAGGACGTGTCGTGGCGGTCCTTCATCCTGTGGGGCTGCCTCGCCGCACCGCTGGTCGTCGGGCTCGCGGTGCTCCCCCTCGCCATCGCGGCGGCGTGAGCTACGACCCGCGGTTCGCCCGAACGCGGAACCAGAGGCTGAGCTCCCGCGCGGCCCGGAGGGTGGCGCTCGGGTCGTCGCTGCTCTCGAGATCGTCGAAGGTGCTGCGGAAGCCCTCGGGCATCGGCTCCTGGGTCTCGCTGATCGGCTCGTAGCCCATCGTCCAGTCGCCGAACTCGCGCTCGCGGACGTTCTCCTCCACGAGGATGCGCATGCCGGTGTGCCGCGGATCCGCGCGGATGACGTCGACGAGGCGGCGCACGGTCTGCTCGGGCCCCTCGAGCACCTGGACGAAGCGCCCGGCCCGGTACAGCAGCATCCCGGTCAAGCCGTGCTCGGCGTTCGACGCGCGGCTCTGCGCGAGGAGTGCGGCGAGGCGGGCGTCGTCGAACGGTTCGGTGGCCTGGCTCGCGTACACGATCGAGAGGAGGCGGTCGTGCTCGGTCATCGTCATCATCCTGGGAGTCGAAGGATCGCTAGCGGGGTTCGAGCGAGGGCTGCGCCGCCACCGCCCGCATCGCGGAGGTCAGGTCGGTGAACTCTCCGACCTCGCGAGAGCGCATGTCGTAGGCGACGAAGCGCCCCGCGCCGTTGCGGTCGATGTAGCCGAGGAAGTTGCCTCCCTGGCTGCAGACGTGGAAGCCGTCCTCGACCCGCGCCCACACCATGCCGGAGCCGGTGCGGGCGGGTCGGGTGTCGCTCACGCGCCTTCGTCTTCCTCGGGCTCGAAGGTGGATGCCTCGCCCGTGTGACCCGCGGCGACGCCGTCGGGGTGCGCGGGGATGGTGCCGTCCTTGCCGAGCCCGTCCTTCTTCTCCGTGCCGTCGGTCGTCTCGACGTCGGGTCCCTCGAACGAGTCCTCGTCGTGCGACGCGGGGGTGGTGTGATCTGACATGAGTATTCTCCCGTCGTTCTGACTCCCGACCCTAGAGGGCGGGCGTCACAGCGGGATCGGCCTGGACCGCCGTCCCCGCGCGTGATAGGTCGCGCGGGGAGGGCCCGGCCGGGTGGGAAAGGGCGGGGTCAGAAGCCGAGCCCGCGTCCGCGGTCGATCTGCGACTGGATGTCGGCGGCCGCGCGCGCGAGTTCGGGATCCGCGTTCGTCTCCGTGCGGCTGCGACGCAGACGCGGGATCGTCATCGCAGCGATCACCGCCACGGCGATCGCCGCTGCACCACCCGCCGCCAGCGCAGCGATGAGTCCGGCCATCGTGCACCCCCCGTCAGCGCCAACCTAACAGGCAGCACCGGGAGCGACAAGGCCCGCGGCCCGGCGGGTCAGCGGGAGGTCGCCTCGGCTTCGACGTTCGTGCCGTCGGGTGCGGACGAGGCGCGCACACCCACGAAGACCGAGTTGTTGCGCATCATCCGGCTGTCGTCGTCGTCACCCAGGAGGGCCGCGCGGAGCCCGTCGACGTCGTGTGTGCGCAGCAGGGCGTTCCACCGGTCGACCGCCTGGCGCGCGCCGCCCTGCGTCTGCTCACGCTTGCGCGGCACGTTCTGCAGGGCCCGCGTGATGACGTAGAGCGGTTCGGTGAGCAGCAGCTCGGCCACATCCTTGTGCTGGACGAGCTTCTTCTGATCGTTGCGCGACATCCTGACCTCCGCATCCATCCTGCCCGACGACGTCTCAGGGTGGAGCAGGGTGTGCATGAATCGTGTTCCAGAAACCGAAAAACCCCCGGGAGACCGGGGGTTTTCTTCGGTGCGCGATACTGGGATCGAACCAGTGACCTCTTCCGTGTCAGGGAAGCGCGCTACCGCTGCGCCAATCGCGCCTGTACAGGCTGTTCAGTTATAGGCGAGGTGGCGACGGGATTCGAACCCGTGTAAACGGCTTTGCAGGCCGGTGCCTAGCCGCTCGGCCACGCCACCATGTGTGGTTCGACCCACGTGACGTGATCTTCCGTGAAGAAGACCACCGCACTCGAGCGGATGACGAGATTCGAACTCGCGACCCTCACCTTGGCAAGGTGATGCGCTACCACTGCGCTACATCCGCATTTCGTTCCCGATCTCTCGGGCACTTGTTAAACATTAGCCCAACTCCGGCGACGCGCAAAACCGATGACGGCCCGCGCGTGTCCACCCTCCCGTGTCGGCAGCACCCGATCACATCCGGTATGCTCGATTTTCGGCCCCTCGGGGCTACGGGCGATTGGCGCAGTTGGTAGCGCGCTTCCTTCACACGGAAGAGGTCGTGGGTTCAAGTCCCGCATCGCCCACCACGAACCCTCGATTTCTCGGGGGTTTTCGTGTTTCTCCGGCTCTGTTCGGCCGCATTCGTAGAATGGGCTGGATGGAGAACGACCTGGCCGTACGGATCGTGCTGCTCGTCGTGATGGCGGGGTCGGGTCTCCTGCTCATCTGGATGGCCCGCGCGACGGCCTCGGGCCGATTGAAGCGGAACGCGATCGCGGGTATCCGCATCCCGAGCACCATGGCGAGCGAAGAGGCGTGGCTGGCCGCCCACATCCGCGCGAAGCGGGCCACGATGATCGCCGGCATCTCGTCCGTCGCAACCGGGTTCCTCGCGCTCCTCCCGGTGCCCGCGCCGGTTCTTGCGGCGGTGGTCCTCGTCGGCTGCGGGATGATGCTCGGCTTCGTGCTCTACGGAGCGCGCGTCGGCGGTCGAGCAGCGAAGACGGTCTCAGCCGAGTCGGACGGCTGATCGAGCGCGTCCGGCGGCGCCTGGCGTCACACGTAGCGGATGTTGAGGAGCTGCCATCCGTCCGGGATCTTCGCGTCGAGCGCCGCACGATCGTCGGCTTCGATCTCGTGCACGGGCCCGCGGGCGGCGAAGGTGCCGGTCGACGAGAACCGCGCCGTGCCCTTGATGAGGTTCGCGGTCGTCTGCACCAGGTCCCAGCCCTCGGGACGGAACGGCTCGAGCTGCTCGGTGATGTCGGCGAGAGAAGAGCCCTCCACCTCTGCGGTGGTGGTTTCCTTCGGGCGGATGAGACCGATCAGCATGCGACCAGCGTATGCCGCCGCGCGCGGTGGACCGACAAGGCGCTGCCCGTCACGCCCGCATCCGCGCGAGGCGATGTCGGATGGTGCCCTGCACGGGGCGCCACGACCGATGAGCGTCGATCCATCCCGGCGCGCGCACCCACGGCACGCCCTCTCGCATCTCGATCTGCCACCCGCCGGTCTCGATGGTCGAGTGGTGCCGCCAGCACAGCAACACGCCGTTGTCGGTGTGCGTCGGCCCGCCGCGGGCGTGGGCGCTCACGTGGTGCACCTCACACCACGCCGCCGCGACATGGCACCCGGGGATGATGCATTCGCCGTCTCGCGCGGCGATCGCCCGCCGCTGATGCGCGCCGAAGATCCGCTGCGGGACGCCGATCTCGATGATCCGCCCCGCCTGGTCGAACACGACGCGCTGCACCGCTCCGGCGCACCCCGCGTGGCGTGCCACCGCGGTCGCGACGGGAATCTCGCCCTCGTCGCCTGACACGAATGCCGCACCGCCCTCACGGGCGAGTTCATCGGCGGACACGGTGACCACGAGCGTGGGCGCCGCTCCCCCGATCTGCGGCGCGGCGGCATGCCCCGCGGCGACGGTAAGGATGCCGGCGAACGAGTCGTGGCGCCGCTGCGCCGGCGAGCGGTGGTCGACGTCGGCGGCGATGCCGTCGAGACCCTCCTCGGCCGCCTCCACGAACGTCGGCCCGACCGGCGACCCGGCGTAGGCATCGAGCACGCGCCGAAGCTGCGCCGCCACCTCGGGCAGCAATCCCGCCTGCACGCTCACCAGGCCGTCCCGCACCCGCCCGATCGTGAGACCCCGCCGTCGATCGGCCGGCGCCGCATCCGGAGCAGCGCCGTCGGGGTCGAGGAAGAGGGCCCATGCCTGCGCCATGACCCGCACCTCGTCGGCCGACGCCGCGGGTGCCCCCGTCCCGCCGGCCGCGGCGCCCACCAGCTCGGCCTCCGCTACGCCGATCGCATCGGAGGCGACATCACGGTCCACGACGGGACCGAGTTCGCCCACGATCGCCACCGCGGCATCGACCGACACCCTGCCGTCTTCGACCGCGCGGCGCAGGATGGGGAATCCGCCGGGCAGCATCTCGCCCGACAGCGACCACGTCGCCCGCATCGCGGAGGCCGCGCGCATCCGACCACGCGCCGTCTGGCAGGAGATCAGCCCGGCGCGCTCCAGCACCTCGCCCGGGCTCCGGCACCCCCGACGCGCGTCCATCCGCTCCGGGCCGAGAGCCGGCCGGGAGCGCTCCGCCACCTCGCCCGCCACCAGGACGCGCGCACCGTCGACGACCCGCCCGAGCGCCTCGGCCGTCTGCACGAGGGCGAGCAGATCATCCTCGGGCAGCGCGGCCAGCGACGCCGCATCGACCGGCAGGGCCGCACGCAACTGCGCGACCAGCTCCCCCACCCGATCACTCTGCGTTGCGTCCGACATACCCCTATTCTGCCGACCCCCTCCGACATTCCCCCGTCGACAAAACCCCGGTCGGCGCGCACAAATGCGCCGAATGAATCCCGCAGGACGCGTCCCGGATGTGCGCTCGTCAGCGCCAGCCGTACCGCGCTCGGAGAACAGCGGCGACACGCTCGAAACGCGCCCGATCGAGCGCGGATCCCTCGCGGCGCAGCCCCTGACGATGCACGGAGTAGAGCTGATCCACATCCGCCCACGACGGACGCCGCTGCGGGTCCCAGCCGCCGGCCCCGATCGACACATATCCGGTGTCGGATGCGTGGGGCTTGCTGGTCAGCTTCACCGCGTACACACGGTCGCGCCCGTGCCGGGAGACCACGAGCACGGGACGGTCCTTGCCTCGGCCGTCGTGCTCGGCGTAGGGAACCCAGGTCCAGACGACCTCGCCGCCGTCGGGGAGGGCGTCGGCGCGCGGTTCGTAGACCAGGCGCAGTCGCCCCACGGCGTGCGGATCGACCTCGCGCGTGACCGCGGCCGCGGCGGCGGCCCGACGCGGCGCGACGACGCGCAGCAGCGATCGTCCGAGGAACGACATCACACCCACGGCGTCCCCCTGCCCGCCCGACCCGTGACCCCGCTCACCCGGAACCGGCCTCAGGCGTGCGTGAGCGCGATCAGGCGCGAGATCGCGCGCAGGTACTTCTTGCGGTATCCGCCCGCCAGCATCTCGTCGCCGAAGACCTCGTGCAGCGGCACACCGGTCGCCCGGATGGGGATCTGCGCGTCGTATGCGCGGTCGACGAACGCCACCAGACGCAGCGCCGCGGACTGATCCGTCAGCACGTGCACGTCACGCAGACCGATCGTCGTCAGGCCGTCGAGCAGCCGCAGGTAGCGCGAGGGGTGCACGGCGGCGAGGTGGCGCACGAGCGCCGTGAAGTCGTCGTCGGACGCCAGCCCGGACGCGGCCGCCTCCGCGATCGCCTCGTCGTACGCGGCGGGCTCCAGCGAGACCGCGTGACCGTCGACGGCACGCTGGCGGTAGTCGACGCCGTCGATGCGCAGGGTCTCGAAGCTGTCGGACATCGCGCTGATCTCGCGCAGGAAGTCCTGCGCGGCGAAACGGCCCTCACCCAGCGCGTTCGGCGGGGTGTTGGACGTCGCGGCGAGCTTCGTGCCGGTCTTCACGAGCTCGGCGAGCAGACGCGTCATCACCATCGTGTCGCCGGGATCGTCGAGCTCGAACTCGTCGATGCACAACAGGTCCGCCCCGCGGAACAGCTCGACGGTCTTCTGGTAGCCCAGCGCACCCACGAGCGCCGTGTACTCGATGAACGACCCGAAGTACTTCCGTCGCGCCGGCATCGCGTGGTAGATCGACGCGAGCAGGTGGGTCTTCCCGACGCCGAACCCGCCGTCCAGATACATCCCGGGCTTGCGCTCGACGACCTTGGGGGCGCGTCGGAAGAGTCCGCGCCGCGGCGCCTCGGCACCGCCGAGCGCGAACGCCACGAGAGCGTCCTTCGCCTCCTGCTGCGAGGGATAGGCGTCGTCGGTGCGGTAGGAGTCGAAGCTCGCGTCGGCGAACTGCGGCGGCGGCGCGAGGGCTGCGACCATCTCCGCCCCCGAGACCTGAGGGGATCGATCCGTCAGCTTGACGACGACGGTCGGATGCGCGGTGGATGTCATGCCTGGGATCCTGTGTCACCTGGTTACGAGAAGGATGCGCGAGCGTCCGGGCGAACCTAGGGTCGGAGCTGGCGGCTACCACCCTACGCGGTAGCCCCTTCCCGACCGAACAGGAGCTTCCCGTGCCCGTCGACCTCGATTCCACGTCCGACAAGTTCGCGGCCTACGCCCACCCCGAGCGTCTGGTCACGACCGAATGGCTCGAAGAACGACTCGGTCAGCCGGGCCTGGTCGTGGTCGAATCCGACGAGGACGTGCTGCTGTACGAGACGGGCCACATCCCGGGCGCCGTCAAGGTCGACTGGCACACCGAGCTCAACGACCCGGTCGTCCGCGACTACGTCGACGGCGCCGGTTTCGCCGCTCTCCTGGGCGGCAAGGGCATCAGCCGCGACGACACCGTCGTCATCTACGGCGACAAGAACAACTGGTGGGCCGCGTACGCCCTGTGGGTCTTCTCGCTCTTCGGCCACGAGGACGTCCGTCTTCTCGACGGCGGCCGCGACCGCTGGATCGCCGAAGGCCGTCCCCTCACGACCGACAAGACGACCCGCCCCGCTGTCGAGTACCCCGTGGTCGAGCGCGACGACAGCACGCTGCGCGCCTACAAGGAGGACGTGCTCGCCCACCTCGGCAACCCGCTGATCGACGTGCGCTCCCCCGAGGAGTACAGCGGTGAGCGCACGACCGCCCCCGCCTACCCGGAAGAGGGCGCCCTGCGGGCCGGCCACATCCCCACCGCCCAGAGCGTGCCGTGGGCGCGCGCAGTCGCCGAGGACGGGACGTTCAAGGACCGCGCCGCACTCGACGCCGTCTACCGCGAGGGCGCCGGTCTCGCCGACGGCGACGCGGTCGTCGCCTACTGCCGCATCGGTGAGCGATCGAGCCACACCTGGTTCGTGCTGAAGCACCTGCTGGGCTTCGACGACGTGCGCAACTACGACGGTTCCTGGACCGAGTGGGGCAGCGCCGTGCGTGTCCCGATCGTCCAGGGCGCCGCAGCGGGCGAACTGCCGCGCTGACGGACGCGCCGCATGCCAGAATGTGGCGGATGAGCGACAGCGTCCTTCCGCAGAGTCTCGCCGAGATCCGCGACGAATTCCTGGCCCTCGACGAGCCCGAACGCCTGCAGCTGCTGCTGGAGTTCTCGCAGGAGCTCCCGCCGGTCCCCGCCGAGTACGACGGTCACCCCGAACTCTGCGAACGCGTCGCCGAGTGCCAGTCCCCCGTGTACATCGTGGTGGATGTGGATGCCGACGGCATCGTCGCGATGCACGCGACCGCGCCGCCCGAGGCCCCGACGACGCGCGGCTTCGCCAGCATCCTGGCGCAGGGGATCACCGGTCTCACCGCCGACGCCGTCCTCGCCATCCCCGACGACTTCCCGCAGAGCATCGGACTCACCCGGGCGGTCTCGCCCCTGCGGATCGCGGGGATGACGGGCATGCTGCTGCGCGCCAAGCGACAGGTGCGGCAGAAGCGGGCGGCGTGACGCCGTGCTGGTGACCCGCGTCATCCCCCAGCCGACGATCCGTCACGACATCGATTCGGCGGACGGGCTCGCCTGGCTCGAGAACGAGTACGCGCCGCCCGAGGGCGGCTACGTCCGGCTCAACATGATCACCTCGCTCACCGGCACGGCGAGCGGCAGCGACGGCACGAGCGAGACGCTCTCGAGCCCGGTCGACCGACGCATCCTCGGCGTCATCCGCGCGGCGAGCGACGTGGTCGTGGTCGGAGCGGCGACCGTCCGCGCCGAACGCTACATCGCGCCCCGCCGCACGCGTCTGGCGATCGTGACGAGCACGGGCGACCTCGGCGACGTGAGCTTCGCCGAGGAGGACCGCGACCGGGTCGTGCTGGTGGCCGACACCACCCACGCGTCGGCTGTGGAGCGCGCGGGCTCGGCCCTGGGCATCGACACCGTGGTCGCCGACGCGGCGGAGCTCTCCCCCGCCGCGATCCTCACAGCCCTCGCCACCCGCGACTGGACCCGGGTCGTCTGCGAGGGCGGCCCGTCACTGGCCGGGCAGTTCGCCGAGGCCCGGTGCATCGACGAGTTCTGCCTGTCGCTGGCGCCGCAGTTCACTCCCCCGGGCACACCGCTCCTCGGTCACGCCGCCGACATCCGCCTCGCTCCCCCGCACGCGATGCTGGTGGACGACGCGGGCTTCAGCTACCTGCGTTCGCGTCCTCACGCGTGAGCGACCGCTCCCGCAGCCACTCCCGGATGCGACCCGTCCAGCGCTGCTCGTCGTAGTTCCACAGCTTCGTGTGGCGCGCGGTGTCGAAGACCTCGAGCTCGACGAGGTCAGGGCGCGCGGCCTGCAGGTCGTGCGAGGCGTCGGAGGGCACGAAGCCGTCGTCGTCGCTGTGCAGGATGAGCGTGGGGTGGCGCAGCTCGCCGGCACGGGCGACCACATCCAACCGGTCGAATGGGATCGGGTGCCCGGTGCGGGTGAACGCGGTGCCCCAGTCCGACTCCAACGCCGAGAGGGCGACCTGGGTCACGGACTTGGGCAGGTTCATCGCCTTGGCCTGATAGTCGAGCACGACACGCCAGTCGATGACCGGCGAGTCCAGCACGATGCCCGCCAGCATGTCGCGGTGCGCCGAGCTGAGCGCCAGCTGCAGCGCGATCGCGCCGCCCATCGACCACCCCATGAGCACGATGCGACGGGCGCCGTTGCGCCGCGCGAAGCCGATGGCGGCGTCGACATCGCGCCACTCCGTCGAGCCGAGGCCGTAGGTGCCGGTGCGGCTGCGAGGAGCCTCGCCGTCGTTGCGGTACGACACGATGAGCGTCGTGATGCCGAGACCGTGCATCAACGGCACCGCCCGCAGGCACTCGGCGCGGGTGGTGCCGCGCCCGTGGATCTGGATGCACCACACGTCGGTGGCCTCGGCGGCGGGGAACAGCCAGGCCGGGCACGGTCCGACGGCGGAGCCGATGAGCTGCGAGGTGAAGGGCAGCTGCAGCTGCTCGGGCCGGTCGTAGTACCAACCGCTGAACGCCGCCTCGGCCGACAGATGCGCGTCCGAGGACACATGGGTCAGCAGCTTGCGCTTGACCCCCTCCTCGTTCTCGGCCAGGACGCTGCCGAGCTTGACGTAGTCCTCGCTGCCGCGCGTGAAGAGGCCGTAGCGCCCGGGCAGCGACGTGTCGTCGTTGCGCTCGAGCGTGATCGTCTGCGACGCCGGATCCAACGCGAGGATGCGGGTGTCGGCGCGACGCGCGGCCGGGGTGACGACACGGCGGGCGACGCGGATGGCGACGCCTCCGAGGAGGGCGGAAGTGAGAGCTGTCGCTGCCCCGAGACCGACGACGGTTCCCTTGAGCAGGGTCCGAAGCACCGGTGAGGCGCCACGACGGGCGGCGCGCCTGGAGTCCATCATGGTGCCTTCACTCTAGTCTGTCGCCGTGGCCCACGACCGTCCCGCCTCCGGCTCGCCGCTCGATCTCGCCGTGGCGGAGCTGGCTGCGGTGACGTTCCGCGACGACCTGACGGTGCGCGAGATCCCCGCGCCCACCGGTCTCGCCCCCTCCTCCTACGCGCTGGCCGGCGACGTGCGCCCCGAGCCCGGCGCGCACGAGTCGCTGTACGGCACCGGGCGCTTCCTGCTGCTCCACGACCTGTCAGAGCCGGAACCGTGGGGCGGCCCCTGGCGTATCGTGTGTTTCGCACAGGCGCCGCTGGACGCGGACATCGGAGCGGATCCGTTGGTCGCGGATGTGGCCTGGAGCTGGTTGGTGGACGCCCTCGCCTCACGCGGCGCGCGCTACCAAGCCGCGTCGGGAACGGCGACCAAGACCCTCTCCAAGGGGTTCGGATCGCTCGCCGCCGAGGGCGATGGCGCCCAGATCGAACTGCGTGCCTCCTGGTCGCCCACCGGCGACCTCGGCGACCACGTCGAGGCCTGGGCAGAATTGGTGTGCATGCTCGCGGGACTCCCCCCGGGCTCGGAGGGGATCGAGCAGATCCGTGGAAGGGGAACGGCACGTGCCTGAGTATCCCGTCATCGCCGACGATGCTGGTCTGATCGCGGCGGCGGAGGAACTCGCCGCAGGTCACGGTCCTTTCGCCGTCGACGTCGAGCGCGCCTCCGGATTCCGCTACTCGCAGCGGGCCTACCTCGTGCAGATCCACCGCCGCGGCGCCGGGGTCTACCTGCTCGACCCCCCGGCGCTGACGGCGTTCGCCGAGCTCCAGGACGTCCTGCGCACCGACGAGTGGGTTCTCCACGCCGCCAGCCAGGACCTCCCCTCGCTCCGCGAGATCGGTCTCGAGCCGCCGCGCATCTTCGACACCGAGCTCGCGGCACGGCTGCTCGGACACGACCGGGTCGGTCTCGGCGCCGTCGTCGAGGCGACCCTGGGCATCACCCTCGCGAAGGCGCACTCCGCGGCCGACTGGTCGACGCGCCCCCTCCCCCAGTCGTGGCTCGAGTACGCCGCCCTCGACGTCCTGCACCTGCCGGACGTGCGCGACGCCCTCGCCGCCGAGCTCGTGGAGCAGGGCAAGGTCGAGATCGCGGCCGAGGAGTTCCAGGCCGTCCTCGACCGCCCCCTCAAGCCCGCCCGTGTGGATCCGTGGCGTCGGCTGAGCGGCCTCCACACCCTCCGCGGCCGCCGCAACTTCGCGATCGCGCGCGAGCTCTGGCAGGCCCGCGAGGACTTCGCCATCGCGCAGGACGTCTCCCCGGGGCGCCTCGTCCCGGACCGCGCCCTCGTGGCGGCCATCGCCGCCGCGCCCGACAGCAAGCGCGCGCTCGCATCCATCAAGGACTTCACCGGACGCGCCAGCCGATCCGAGCTCGACCGCTGGTGGGCGGCCATCGAGCGCGGGCGCGCCACATCCGATCTGCCGTTCGAGCGGGTGAGCTCCGATACCCTCCCGCCGCCGCGTGCGTGGATCGATCGCAACCCCGAGGCCGACGCGCGTCTGAAGGCAGCGCGACCCGTCGTCGAGGAGCGCGCGGTCGATCTGACCATGCCGACCGAGAATCTCCTCACGCCCGAGCTGCTGCGGCGCGTGGCGTGGGAGCCGCCGGAGCCCGCGACGGCCGAGGCCATCGGCGAGGCGCTCGCGACCCTGGGTGCGCGCTCCTGGCAGATACGAGAAACCGCACAGTTGATCGCCGATGCTTTTGTGGATTCCGTGCAAGAGCCCGCGAGCGAGACGGAAACCGCTTCGTAGGTTCGACCCAACCGTTTCTTCCGGCTCGGGGGCGCTCTCTACGTTGGGAGAAACCCCGATCATTGGAGGCAGAGTGGCCGAGATTTCGGACGTCTACTTCGTCGACGGCATGCGCACACCCTTCGGGCGCGCCGGCGAAAAAGGCATGTACTGGAACACCCGCGCGGACGACCTCGTCGTCAAGGCGATCATGGGCGTCATGGCCCGCAACCCCGAGGTGCCCGGCGAGCGGGTGGATGACGTGGCGATCGCCGCGACCAGCCAGACCGGCGACCAGGGTCTGACGCTCGGGCGATCGGCGGCGATCCTGGCGGGCCTGCCGATGACCGTCCCCGGCTTCGCGATCGACCGGATGTGCGCGGGCGCCATGACGAGCGTCACCACGATGGCCGCCTCCATCGGCGTGGGCATGTACGACGTCGCCCTCGCCGGCGGCGTCGAGCACATGGGGCACCACCCCATCGGCGCCAACTCCGACCCGAACCCGCGCTTCGTCGCCGAGAAGCTCGTCGACCCGGGCGCCCTCAACATGGGCGTCACGGCGGAGCGCATCTTCGACCGTTTCCCGCACCTCACCAAGGAGCGCAGCGACCGGTTCGGCATGCGGAGCCAGCAGAAGGCGCAGGCCGCGTACGACGCCGGCGTCATCCAGCCCGACCTCGTCCCGGTCGCCACCAAGGGTGCCGACGGCGCCTGGGGGCTCGCAACGGAGGATGAGGGCCGGCGCCCCGAGACCACGATGGAGGGGCTCGCACAGCTCAAGACGCCCTTCCGCCCGCACGGGCGCGTGACGGCAGGAACGTCGTCGCCCCTCACCGACGGCGCCACGATGGGCCTGCTGGCCGGTGGAACCGCGGTCAAGGAGCTGGGACTCGTCCCCAAGATGCGTCTCGTGTCGTTCGCCTTCGCGGGCGTCCAGCCGGAGATCATGGGCATCGGCCCGATCCCGGCCACCGAGAAGGCCCTGCGCCGCGCCGGGCTGACGATCGACGACATCGGCCTGTTCGAGCTGAACGAGGCCTTCGCCATCCAGGTCATCTCGCTGCTGGACCACTTCGGCATCGCCGACGACGACCCGCGCGTGAACCCCTGGGGCGGCGCGATCGCGCTCGGGCACCCGCTGGCGGCCTCGGGCGTGCGGTTGATGATCCAGCTCGCCGCGCAGTTCCGGGAGCGCCCGGACGTGCGGTACGGGCTCACCGCGATGTGCGTGGGTCTGGGACAGGGCGGCTCCGTCATCTGGGAGAACCCCTACTTCGACGGCAAGAAGAAGCGGAAGTGACCGGCGCCATGACCTCTTACGACTCGGTCGATTTCTCCCCGCTCGACGCCTTCACCGACGACGAGGTGATCACGCACTCCCCCGTGCGCGATGTGCGCCTTCCGTCGGGGCGCATCCTGGCCCTCATCACCCTCGACAACGGCCGCGACCACACCCGGCCCAACACCCTCGGACCCGCCACGCTCAAAGAGCTGGGCGAGACCCTCGCGACCCTCGCGGCCCGTGCGGCCGCGGGCGAGATCCACGCGGTCGGCATCACCGGCAAGCAGTACATCCTCGCGGCGGGCGCCGACCTGTCGGATGTGGCGCATGTCCCCTCCCGCGAGATCGCCAAGCTCATCGCGCAGCGCGGGCATCAGGTGCTGGGCTCGCTGTCCGAGCTCGGCGTGCCCTCGTTCGCGTTCGTGAACGGCCTCGCGCTGGGCGGCGGTGTCGAGATCGCGCTCAACGCGACCTACCGGACGGTGGATGCGTCCGCCGCGGCCATCGCGCTGCCCGAGGTGTTCCTCGGCATCATCCCCGGATGGGGCGGCGCCTACCTGCTGCCGAACCTCATCGGCATCGAGAACGCGCTCGAGGTCGTCGTCTCGAATCCGCTCAAGCAGAACCGCACGCTGAAGCCCCAGCAGGCGTTCGACCTCGGCATGTTCGACGCGATCTTCCCGCCCGCCACGTTCCTCGAGCGGTCGCTCGCGTGGGCGGACGGCGTGCTCGATGGCGCGGTGAAGGTCGAGCGTAAGAACGAGCCGGGCAAGATCGAGCGGCTCACCAAGTGGCCCATCGCGATCAAGATGGCGCGCGGCATGCTCGAGAGCAAGATCGGCACGGTGCCCCGCTCGCCGTACGTCGCCCTGGATCTTCTCGAGAAGGCCCGCGGCGGCACGAAGGCCGAGGGATTCGCACGCGAGGACGACGCGCTCGCCGACCTCGTGGTCGGCGACCAGTTCGCGGCCTCGATGTATGCGTTCGATCTGGTGCAGAAGCGCGCCAAGCGCCCGGTCGGCGCCCCCGACAAGGCGCTCGCCAAGAAGGTCACGAAGGTGGGCGTCATCGGCGCCGGCCTCATGGCCAGCCAGTTCGCACTGCTGTTCGTCCGTCGCCTGCGGGTCCCGGTGCTCATCACCGACCTCGATCAGGCACGCGTCGACAAGGGCGTCGCCCACATCCACGACGAGATCGGCAAGCTCGAGGCGAAGGGGCGTCTCGACGCCGACACCGCCAACCAGCTGCGCGGCCTCGTGCGCGGGACGACCGACAAGAGCGAGTACGCCGACTGCGACTTCGTCATCGAAGCCGTCTTCGAAGAGGTGGGCGTCAAGCAGCAGGTGTTCGCGGACATCGAGGCGGTCGTCGCCGACGACGCCATCCTCGCGACCAACACCTCCTCGCTGTCGGTGGCCGAGATCGGTTCGACGCTCGCGCACCCCGAGCGGCTCGTCGGATTCCACTTCTTCAACCCCGTGGCCGTGATGCCGCTCATCGAGATCGTCAAGACCGACGCGACGTCGGAGGCGGCGCTGTCGACCGCGTTCGTCGTGGCGAAGGGGCTCGGGAAGAACGCGGTGCTCACCGCGGACGCACCCGGCTTCGTGGTCAACCGGCTGCTCGCCAAGGTCATGGGCGAGGCGGCTCGTGCGGTCTACGAGGGCACGCCGCTGCTCACGGTCGAGAAGGCGTTCGCGCCGCTGGGGCTGCCGATGACGCCGTTCCAGCTGATCGACCTGGTGGGGTGGAAGGTGGCCGCGCACGTGCAGGACACCATGGCCACCGCGTTCCCCGACCGGTTCTTCGCGTCCGAGAACTTCCACCAGCTGGCGGAGCTGCCCGAGGTCGTGGAGAAGGACAAGAGCGGCCGGGTCACCGGCTGGACGAAGGCCGCCGAGAAGGTCCTGAAGGGCGCCGTGGGATCGACCCCCGCGGGAGCGGATGAGATCCTCCGCCGCGTGCAGGACGGCTTGGCGCAGGAGATCCGCATCATGCTGGACGACGAGGTCGTGCCGGAGGTCGAGGACATCGACCTGTGCCTCATCCTGGGGGCCGGCTGGCCGTTCATCGACGGCGGTGCGTCGGTCTACCTCGACCGCGAAGGCGCCTCCGAGCGCGTGTCGGGCGACGCGTTCCACCACCCGCCCATCCGCGGCGTCGCCGCGCGCTGAGCGCACACGCAGAAGGCCGGTCCCTCAGGGGCCGGCCTTCTGCGTGTGGCGGTGGCGATGCGGACGCGCGTCAGGCGCTGTCGCCGGCGCCCCAGGCGGCCGCGACCGAGTCGATCTCGCCGGTGTCGTCGACCGCCGGCCGGGCGACGGGGATCCGGGTGCCCAGCACCTGGGCGACGATGTCCTGCGCGATCTTGGATGCGGTGAGCCCCGCATCCGTCAGGATCTGGTCGCGCGTGGCGTGGTCGATGAACTCATCGGGCAGTCCGAGCTCGTCCACGGCCGTGTCGACGCCGTTCTCACGCAGCACCTGGCGGATCCGCGTGCCGATGCCGCCGACGCGGATGCCGTCCTCGATCGTGATGACCAGGCGGTGGGAGGCGGCGAGGTCCACGAGCGACGACGCGACCGGAACCACCCACCGGGGATCGACGACGGTGGCACCGATCCCCTGCGCCGTCAGGCGCTCCCGCACCTCCATCGCGAGATGCGCCATCGGTCCGATGCCGACCAGCAGCACATCGGCGGATGCGGACGCCGCGAGGATGTCGACGCCGTCGTGCAGGCGCTCGACGGCCGGGAGCTCGACGCCCACGGCGCCCTTGGGGTAGCGCAGGACCGTGGGCGCATCGTCAACGGCCACCGCCTCGCGGAGGGCTTCGCGCAGCCGGGCGTCGTCACGGGGAGCGGCGATGCGGATGTGCGGGATGAGCTGCAGCATCGCGAGGTCCCAGATGCCGTGGTGGCTCGGGCCGTCGGGTCCCGTCACGCCGGCCCGATCGAGCACGAACGTCACCCCCGCGCGGTGCAGCGCCACATCCATGAGCACCTGATCGAACGCACGGTTCATGAACGTCGCGTAGATCGCGACGACGGGATGCAGCCCGCCGTAGGCGAGGCCGGCAGCGGATGCCGCGGCATGCTGCTCGGCGATGCCGACGTCGTAGACGCGGTCGGGGTACTTCTCGGCGAAGGGAAGGAGCCCGGTGGGGCGGAGCATCGCGGCGGTCACCGCGATCACGTCGCGTCGCTCGTCGCCGATGCGCACGAGTTCCTCGGCGAACACATCGGTCCATGCGGTTCCCGCGTCGGAGCCGATCGTCTGCCCGGTGGACGGATCGATCCGGCCGACGGCGTGGAACTGGTCGGCCTCGTCATCGCGCGCGGGCTGGAAGCCCCGCCCCTTCTCGGTGATGACGTGCACGATCACCGGGGCGCCGTAGTTCTTCGCGAGCTCGAGCGTCTCGAGCAGCGCGGGCAGATCGTGCCCGTCGATCGGACCGAGGTACTTGATGTCCAGATTCGAGTACAGCGCCGCGTTGTTGGTGAACCGCGACAGGAATCCCCGCGTCCCGCCGCGCACCCCGCGGTACACGGCGCGCGCCGCCGGACCGAGCCGGGTGAACAGGTTGCGCGATCCGCGATGCAGGCTCTCGTACGCGTCGGTGGTGCGCACGCGGTTGAGGTAGCGCGCCATGCCGCCGATCGTGGGTGCGTACGAGCGTCCGTTGTCGTTGACGACGATCACGAGATTGCGGTCGTTGTCGTCGGAGATGTTGTTGAGCGCTTCCCACGTCATGCCGCCGGTGAGCGCGCCGTCTCCCACGACGGCGACGACGTGACGGTCGCGCCGCCCGGTCTGCGCGAAGGCGCGCGAGATGCCGTCCGCCCAGCTCAGCGAGCTGGAGGCGTGCGAGGACTCGACGATGTCGTGCGGGCTCTCGGACCGCTGCGGGTACCCGGCCAATCCCCCGCGGGAGCGCAGCGCCGAGAAGTCCTGGCGCCCGGTGAGCAGCTTGTGGACGTACGACTGATGCCCGGTGTCGAAGACGATCGGGTCGTTCGGCGAGTCGAACGTGCGGTGGAGCGCGATCGTCAGCTCGACCACGCCCAGGTTCGGCCCCAGGTGACCGCCCGTGCGTGCCACGTTCTCGATGAGGAACGCGCGCACTTCGGCGGCGAGCTGACCGAGCTGCTCGGGCGAGAGCGACCGCAGCTCGTGCGGGCCGCCAAGAGACGGGAGCAAAGACATGCGGTCCCCTTTTCCGCGACGGACGATCCGTCCAGTCTAGCTTCGGGCGGGCACCCCGGCCGGTAGCGCCGATCAGGTCTCGCGCAGCACCGCCGGCATCGCCTTGCCGCGAACGACGAGAGCCGGCCTCCGACAGGAGACCGGCTCTCGAACGGATGCGGTGGGTCAGACCAGCGACCGCAGCACGTACTGCAGGATGCCGCCGTTGCGGTAGTAGTCCGCCTCTCCGGGGGTGTCGATGCGCACCACCGCGTCGAACGCGACGGTCTGCTTGCCCTCGGCCGAGAACTCGCTCGGCTCCGCGGTCACCCGCACGGTCTTGGGCGTGACGCCCTCGTTGAGCTGCTCGAGTCCCGTGATCGAGATGATCTCGGTGCCGTCCAGGCCCAGCGACTCCCAGCTCTCGCCGGCGGGGAACTGCAGCGGCACGACGCCCATGCCGATGAGGTTCGAGCGGTGGATGCGCTCGAAGCTCTCGGTGATGACGGCCTTGACGCCCAGGAGGCTGGTGCCCTTGGCCGCCCAGTCGCGCGACGAGCCGGAGCCGTACTCCTTGCCGCCGAAGACGACCAGCGGCGTGCCCTGGTCGGCGTAGTTCTGGCACGCGTCGTAGATGTACGACTGCGGGCCGCCGGGCTGCGTGAAGTCACGCGTGAAGCCGCCCTCGACCACCGCTCCGTCGTTGACCGCGCTGACCAGCGCGTTCTTCAGGCGGATGTTCGCGAACGTGCCGCGGATCATGATCTCGTGGTTGCCGCGACGCGAGCCGTAGGAGTTGAAGTCCTTCTGCGCCACGCCGTGCTCGGTCAGGTACTGCGCGGCGGGCGTGCCCGCCTTGATGTTGCCGGCCGGGCTGATGTGGTCGGTCGTGACCGAGTCGCCCAGCGTCGCCATGACGCGCGCGCCCGTGATGTCGGAGACCGGGGTCAGCTCCATCGACATGCCGTCGAAGTATGGCGCCTTGCGCACGTAGGTGGAGTCGGCATCCCACTCGAAGACCGGGCCGGTGGGCGTCGGCAGGTTCTGCCAGCGCTCGTCGCCGTCGAAGACCGTCGCGTACTGCTTGATGAACTGCTCGCGCGAGATCGACGAGTCGATCACGGACTGCACCTCGTCGGTCGAGGGCCAGATGTCCTTCAGGAAGACGTCGTCGCCGTTCTGGTCCTTGCCCAGCGCATCGGTCTCGAAGTCGAAGTTCATCGACCCGGCCAGCGCGTACGCCACGACCAGCGGCGGAGAGGCGAGGTAGTTCATCTTCACATCGGGGCTGATGCGACCCTCGAAGTTGCGGTTGCCCGAGAGGACGGCCGTGACGGCGAGGTCGTTGTCGTTGATCGCCGCCGAGACCTCTTCGATGAGGGGTCCCGAGTTGCCGATGCAGATCGTGCAGCCGTAGCCGACGGTGTAGAAGCCGAGGCCCTCGAGCGACTTGTCGAGGCCGGACTTCTCGTAGTAGTCGGTGACGACCTTCGAGCCCGGGCCGAGCGTGGTCTTGACCCACGGCTTCTGCTTGAGGCCCTTCTCGACGGCGTTGCGTGCGAGCAGGCCCGCCGCGAGCATCACCGACGGGTTCGACGTGTTGGTGCACGACGTGATCGCCGCGAGCGTGACCGCGCCGTTGTCGAGGATGTACGGCGCGCCCTCGGGCGGGGTGACGCGGACGGGCTTGGATGCCGCGGCGGGTCCCCCGCTCGAGATCAGGATCTCGCCGGTGTGGACGTGCTCGTCACCGGGCACGGAACCGGGGTCGGAGGCCGGGAAGGACTGCTCCGACTCGAGGTCGACCATCGAGTGCGACGTCGCCGCGGCGGCGTAGTTGAGGATGTCCTTCTCGAACTGCTCCTTGGCCTCGGAGAGGAGGATGCGGTCCTGCGGGCGCTTCGGTCCGGCGATCGAGGGCACGACCGTCGACAGGTCCAGCTCCATGTACTCGCTGAAGGCGATCTCGCGGTCGGCGTCGTGCCAGAGCGACTGCGCCTTGGCGTAGGCCTCGACGAGCGCGAGGTTCTCGTCGCTGCGGCCGGTGAGACGCAGGTACTCGATCGTCACGTCGTCGATGGGGAACATCGCCGCGGTGGAGCCGAACTCCGGGCTCATGTTGCCGATGGTGGCGCGGTTGGCCAGCGGCACCGAGGCCACGCCCTCGCCGTAGAACTCCACGAACTTGCCGACGACGCCGTGCTTGCGCAGCATGTCGGTGATGGTGAGCACGACGTCGGTCGCGGTCACGCCGGCGGGGATCTCGCCGGTGAGCTTGAAGCCGACGACGCGCGGGATGAGCATCGAGACCGGCTGGCCCAGCATGGCGGCCTCGGCCTCGATGCCGCCGACGCCCCATCCGAGCACGCCCAGACCGTTGACCATCGTGGTGTGGGAGTCGGTGCCGACGCAGGTGTCGGGGTAGGCCCGCAGCACGCCGTCGACCGAGCGGTCGTAGATGACCTTCGCGAGGTGCTCGATGTTGACCTGGTGGACGATGCCGGTGCCCGGGGGGACGACCTTGAAGTCGTCGAACGCCGTCTGGCCCCATCGCAGGAACTGGTACCGCTCGCCGTTGCGCTCGTACTCGATCTCGACGTTGCGCTCGAGCGCGTTCTCGGAGCCGAAGAGGTCGGCGATGACCGAGTGGTCGATCACCATCTCGGCGGGCGAGAGCGGGTTGATCTTGTTCGGGTCGCCGCCGAGGGCGGTCACGGCCTCGCGCATCGTGGCGAGGTCGACGATGCAGGGCACGCCGGTGAAGTCCTGCATGACGACGCGCGCCGGCGAGAACTGGATCTCGGTGTCGGGTTCGGCGTCGGGGTTCCACGAGCCGAGCGCCTGGATCTGCTCCTTGGTCACGTTCGCACCGTCTTCGGTGCGCAGGAGGTTCTCGAGGAGCACCTTGAGGCTGAAGGGGAGCTTCTCGTAGCCGGGGACCGTCTCGATCCGGAAGATCTCGTAGTCGGTGCTGCCGACCGTCAGGGTGCTCTTGGCACCGAAGCTGTCAACCGTGGACACGTGTGTCTCCTTCGTCGGCGAGGACGGGCGTCGTCGCGGGGCCCGATGAGATCATCTTTCCCTGCGTCTCGGAACGCTGGCTAGGAAGGCAAGCCTTACCCGCGAACCCGCAAATTTATCTCGATGTCGAGATAAATCCTATCACTCCGACGCGGTGTCTTCGCGGGCCGCGCGACCCGCCCCGGATCGCGCGTGGACGGCACGCACCGTCAGCCAGGTCACCGCGATGAGGGGGGCGAACAGGGGCAGCCCCATGGCGATCTTGAGCGTGCCGAGCAGCGCGACGGCGCTTTCGCGGTTGGCCGGATCGAGCGAGCTCAGGTAGATCGGCAGTTGCACGGCCAGGCGCGCCGCGAACAGACCCGCCCAGGCGATCGTGAGCCAGAAGTAGGTCCGACGCTTGCGCCGGTCGGCGCGCCACGCGGTGCCCTCCCCCAGCAGGTAGCCGGCGGCGAGGCCGATGATCGGCCAGCCGATGAGGGCGGAGACGAGCATCGCGAGACCGTAGCCCGCGTTCGTGAGGAGACCCGGCACGAAGTTGTCGGAGGGGTTGCCCGTGATGAGCGCGAGGATGGCGGCGACGGATGCCGCGATGAGCCCGCCGATCGCGGCCGACGGCGGCGACTTCTGCAGGAGGCGGATGACCGTGAAGACCGCGGCGACGCCCACCGACACCACGAGCGAGAGCACGAGCTCGGTCGTGACCGTGTACACGACCACGAACAGCAGGCTCGGCAGGACCGACTCGACGACGCCGCGCCATCCGCCCATGGCACGCCAGACGACGTGCCCGGTGCTGGCCTCCTGCGCGGGGTCGAGGCCCGCACGGCGCGCGGCCGCCCCCAGGGCCGAGCCGAGCACCTCGGATGCCGAGGGCTCGCGGGGAGGGACGAGCCGGGGATCGGGCTCGGGGGTCTCGGGCGAACTCACGCGCTGCCCGGCGTGGCCGGCATCTTCAGCGGGATGAGGTCGCGCGGCGGCATGGGAGACCCGCCCCGCACGACGACGAGGGAACGGAAGAGGTCCTCGACCTGCGCCGCCGCCTCCACGCTGGATGTCGCGGCGCCGCCGATGACGCCGCGGAGGAACCATCGCGGGCCGTCGATGCCCACGAAGCGCGCGAGGCGCTTGCTGCCGGAGGTGGCGTCGCCGCCGACCGTCACGGGCACCTCGGCCAGCAGCTCGGGCCCGAGCGGGCCTTCGCGCTCCTCGACGCGTCCGCCCTGCTGACGCACCTGCTGGCGGATCTGCTCGCGCGTCTCCTCCCAAAGCCCCGTCGAGCGCGGCGCGGCGAACGCCTGCACCTGGAGCGTCGAGTCGGCGTAGTCGAGACCGACGGCGACGATGCGCTTGGTCTGTTCCTCGACCTCGAGCCGCAGGTTCAGGCCCTCGCGCGGCAGCACCTTGATGGCACCGAGATCGATGTAGGGGCGGACCGGGTTGACCTCGGACTCGTCGAAGGGACCGTCGACGGCCCGGTCGGCGGGAGCCGACTTGGCCGCGGGCTCGAGGGATGCGTCGCTCATCGGGGTGTCCTCGCAGATGTGTCGTAACCGGTGGATCCGAATCCGCCGTCGCCGCGCACGCTGTCGGGCAGCTCGTCGACGGGGAGGAAACGGACGCGCGGGACGGGCATCACGATGAGTTGCGCGATGCGGTCGCCCGCGGTGATCTGGTAGTCGTTCATGGCGTCGGTGTTCAGCAGCGCGACCTTGATCTCGCCGCGGTACCCGGCGTCGATCGTGCCCGGGGAGTTCACGATCGTGATGCCGTGCTTGGCGGCCAGACCGCTGCGGGGAACCACGAAGGCGGCGTACCCGTCGGGCAGCGCGATACGCACGCCGGTGCCGACGAGGGCGCGCTGGCCCGCACCGAGCAGGACGGTCTCCGCGGAGATCAGGTCGGCACCCGCATCGCCCGGGTGGGCGTAGGAGGGCGCGACGGGCGCGATAATGGGGACGTCCACGCTTTCGGCCACCTCACGAGGGTAATGCAGATCATGCACTCCGACACCGCCCCCTATCGGGAACGGCTCAGCCCGTCTCTGTGGGCTCTCGCCGCCGCGGCCGTCTGCGCCCCGATGGTGGCGCTGGTCCTCACACCGTTCGACCGCACGCTGGCTCTCGTCGCCGGCGGGGTCGTGGGTGCTCTCATCGTCTGGGCGCTCATCGCGAGCTCGCCCTCCATCCGCGTCGATGACGGGATGCTGCACGCCGGTCGCGCCCGCATCCCTGTCGATCTGCTGGGAGAACCGGTGGCGCTGACCGGAGACGAGGCGCGCGCGGCGCGGGGAACACTGCTCGACCCGCGCTCGTGGCTGCTCGTCCGGGGAGGTGTGGACGGGCTGGTGGTCGTCCCCGTGCGGGACGACGACGACCCCACCCCGTCCTGGGTGTTGTCGACGCGGACGCCGGACCGTTTGGCCGCGGCGCTGCGCCGGGCGCGGACTACGCCGCGCACTCCACACAGATAGCGCCCAGAGCCTCGTCGTGGTCGATCTGCGAGCGGTGCTTCACCAGGAAGCAGCTGACGCAGGTGAACTCGTCCTCCTGCGGAGGCAGGACGACGACGTCGAGCTCGATGTCCGAGAGGTCGGCGCCGGGCAGTTCGAAGCCCGAGGGGTTGTCGGCGTCCTCGACGTCGACCGAACCGGACATCTTGTCGGGGACTCGCTCCTTGAGCGCCTCGATCGACTCGCTGTCATCCTCGGTCTTGCGGGGGGCGTCGTAATCCGTAGCCATTCTTCTCGTGTCTCTTTTGTGTCGCGTGTGGTGCGTCCGCCTGTCGGCGGGCGGCGATAGTTTGCATGACCGTTCGGCATTTCGCAAATGCGGCGCCCGGGAGCCGGGACCAGGTCTGCACGCGGTCAAACTCGCGCCACGCGCGCGATATTCCCGCCGCCCGCCGTACCGTGTGACAGCATGGGCGCACACGGCGGCAGGAGGCGTGTGACGTATGGAACAGCTCAGGGTCATCGGTACCGAAGACGGCGTACTCGTGGTGACGACCGATTCGGGTCAGCGCTACTCCCTCGTGGTCGACGACGTTCTTCGGGCGGAGTTGCGCCGCGCACGCAAGGAGCGCGAAGAACCCGCCCGCGGGCCGCGTCCGAGCCCGCGTGAGATCCAGGCGCAGATCCGCGCCGGCCTCTCGGCCCGCGAGGTCGCCGAGGTGCTCGGTGCCACCCTCGAGGACGTCGCCCGGTTCGAGCCTCCGGTTCTGGCCGAGCGGGAGTTCATCGTCGGCCAGGCACTCGCCGTCCCGGTCCTCCTCGGCAGCGACTTCGACGGCGACGCTCAGACGAGCTTCGGCGACGCGGTGCGCGCCAAGCTCGCCGAAGCCGGCGCCACCGACGAGCAGTGGACGAGCTGGAAGGAGGAGTCGGGCTGGGTCGTGAAGCTCGGGTTCCTCGCCGGCGAGGTCGAGCGCGACGCGCGCTGGAGCTTCGAGCCCCGCCGCAGCTCCCTCGCCCCCCTCAACGCCGACGCCACGCAGCTCTCGCGCCAGGGTTCCCTCCCCGAGGGGCTCATCCCCCGCCTCCGCGCCCTCGATACGCCCGGCATCAAGGACGACTCGCGCTTCGACAGCGGTGCCTTCGGACCCCGTCACGAGATGCCCGAGCACCCGCCGACGGCGCCCTCGGCCACCGCGTCCTCGACCTCGGCGGTGCAGGATGCCGCGATCAAGCGCGCACCCGATGCTCCGGTGACGTCGGCCGAGACCGCCGATCTGCTCGAGGCGCTGCGCCGCCGACGCGGCCAGCGAGTGGGCGCACCGAACGAGGACACCGCCACCGAGCAGCCGCGGCCGTCCGCGCCCGTGGCTCTGTTCGACGCGGTCGAGCCGGGCTACGACGAGCCCGTCGCCGCGGAGCCCGCGCCGAGCGATGCGTCTCGCGAGGGATCAGCGGATGCCGCCCGTCGCAAGGGGCGCACCTCGATGCCCTCGTGGGACGAGATCGTGTTCGGCGCGCGCACCGACGAGAGCTGACAGCGCGCCGAGCGCCGATCACACGCGCGAGAACGCGCCGAGCGGCAACAGGGGGACGATGCGCTCCTCGGGCGTGAGCGACCCGTGCTGGCCGATCATCTTCTGCAGCGACGTGTCGGCCAACCTGCCGTCGTAATAGGCGTACCGCCCGCGAGCCGCGACGAGGACGTCACCGATCCGCGCCGCCACATCCGCGGCCACGGGCCCACCGAACAGACCCGCCTCGATCGCCTCGTCGCGGGAGAACACCCACGCGGTCGGCTCATCGGCCCAGGCGGCGCGCAGCGCCGGCGCGGCTCCCGGCTCGGCGTACAGGTGCAGCATCCGCGGTTCGCCGCCGATCGCGGCGACGCCGCCGAGACGGGCGTCGCCCTCCTCCAGCACGATCTGACGGTGCGCGGGCACGTCGACCATGCCGTGGTCGGCGGTGAGGACCACCCCGATCCCCGCCGCCGCTGCCGCGTCGTGCAGACGCCGCGCGGCCGCATCCACCGCTTCGAGGGCGGCGATCCACTGCTCCGAGTCGACGCCGTGCCGATGTCCGGCCGAGTCCAGCTCGGGGGCATAGAGGTAGACGATCGTGCCGGGCTCCGACCGGGCGGCGCGCACCGCGAGATCGACGCGCGCGGTCAGGTCCTTGTCGCCGGTGATCTCAGCCCCGCGCAGTGTCGCGACGGTGAAGCCGGTGCCGGCGTACTCCGGTTTCGAGGCGACGACCCAGCGGTGCCGGTCGTCCGTCTCGCTCAACGGCCGCGCCCGCGGCCAGGTGAGCGGGTCGAGCGCGCGGGGACCCCAGTCCGTCAGCTGGTTGCGCAGAACCCCCTCGACCGGATCGAGGGCGCGGTAGCCGACGAGACCGTGCACGCCGACGGGCGACGCGGTGAGCAGGCTCGTGAGCGCCGCCGCCGTCGTGCTGGGGAACACGGAGGCCGCCACGTGCTTCTTGCCG
The DNA here is from genome assembly GCF_040685095.1 of Microbacterium sp. NPDC089189. Classification (NCBI taxonomy): domain Bacteria; kingdom Bacillati; phylum Actinomycetota; class Actinomycetes; order Micrococcales; family Microbacteriaceae; genus Microbacterium; species Microbacterium sp. NPDC089189. Next base: position 180,476 of record NZ_JBFBHG010000001.1, on the reverse strand, counting down.
CGGTGCGCGGCGAGGAACCGGGCGTGCCCGGTGTGCTCGGCGAGGTTGTTCGCCCCGAGGCCGTCGACCACGAAGACGACGGCGCTGCGGGCCGCGGGCCACCGCGAGGGGTGTCCGTCGATCGCGGCCATCAGCTGTGGCAGCACATCGGTGAGCCGCAGGGCTCCTGGCGGGTCCGCCGGTAGGCTGAGGGTCATCGGGGCCAGTCTCGCACACCGGCGCACGCCCCCTTCTCTACCCGAGGTTCTGCTCATGTCCCCTTCTCGTTCCGAGTCCGTGCCCGCCGAGGAAGGCCGCATCGAGGACATCGACCTGTCCACCGAGATGCAGGGCTCCTTCCTCGAGTACGCCTACTCCGTCATCTACTCGCGGGCGCTGCCCGACGCGCGCGACGGCCTCAAGCCCGTGCAGCGACGCATCCTCTATCAGATGGCCGACATGGGGCTGCGACCCGACCGCGGCCACGTCAAGAGCGCGCGCGTCGTCGGCGAGGTGATGGGAAAGCTGCACCCGCACGGCGACTCCCCCATCTACGACGCGCTCGTGCGCCTCGCTCAGGACTTCGCGCTGCGCGTGCCGCTGGTCGACGGACACGGCAACTTCGGCTCTCTCGACGACGGCCCCGCGGCGGCGCGCTACACCGAGGCGCGACTCGCTCCCGCCGCCCTCGCGCTCACCGAGAACCTCGACGAGGATGTCGTCGACTTCATCCCGAACTACGACGGGCAGTTCCAGCAGCCCGAGGTGCTCGCCGCCGCGTTCCCCAACCTCCTGGTCAACGGCACCACGGGCATCGCCGTGGGCATGGCGACCAACATGGCGCCGCACAACCTCAACGAGGTCGTCGCGGCGGCCGTGCACCTGCTCGAGAACCCCGAGGCATCCCTCGAGGAGCTCATGGAGTTCGTCCCCGGCCCCGACCTGCCCGGTGGCGGTGTCATCGTCGGTCTCGACGGCATCAAGGATGCGTACGCCGCGGGGCGCGGGACGTTCCGCACCCGGGCGAAGGTGTCGGTGGAATCCCTCGGCCCCCGCAAGACCGGGCTCGTCGTCACCGAGCTGCCCTACATGGTGGGCCCCGAGCGCGTCATCGAGAAGATCAAGGACGCGGTCAACGCCAAGAAGCTGACCGGCATCTCGGATGTCGCGGACTTCACGGATCGCAACCACGGACTGCGCCTGGTCATCACCATCAAGACGGGCTTCGACCCGAAGGCCGTCCTCGAGCAGCTGTACCGCCTGACGCCGCTGGAGGACTCCTTCGGCATCAACAACGTCGCCCTCGTCGACGGCCAGCCGCAGACCCTCGGGCTCAAGCCCCTGCTGCGGGTCTACCTCGATCACCGCATCCTGGTCGTGACCCGGCGCAGCCGCCACCGTCTCGCGCGCACGCAGGCCCGTCTCCACCTCGTGGAGGGCCTGCTCATCGCGATCCTCGACATCGACGAGGTCATCCAGGTCATCCGCTCGTCCGACGACGGCGAGCAGGCGCGCGCCCGCCTCATCGACGTGTTCGACCTGTCGCAGCTGCAGGCCGAGTACATCCTCGAGCTGCGACTGCGCCGCCTCACCCGGTTCTCGCGCATCGAGCTCGAGTCCGAGCGAGACGAGCTGAAGGCCGAGATCGCCGCGCTCGAGGAGCTGCTCGGCAGCGACGTGCTGCTGCGCGCCCAGGTGGCCCGCGAGCTCGAGGCCGCCGCCGAGACGTTCGGGACACCGCGACGCACCCTGCTCCTCAACGGCGGCCCGGTCACCCCCCGCGGCGCCAAGGCCAAGGCCCCCGCCGACCTGCAGATCGCCGACGCTCCCTGCCGTGTCTTCCTCACCGCCACCGGGCGCATGCTGCGCGCCGAGTTCGCCGGCGACCTGCTCGACGCCGGCATCGTGACGCCGACGAGGCGCAGCAAGCACGACGCGATCCGCAGCGCCGTGGACGCCACGGTGCGCGGCGATGTGGGAGCCGTGACGAGCGCGGGGCGCCTGCTGCGGTTCTCCCCCGTCGATCTGCCCTCCGTGCCCGGCAACAGCGTGCAGCCCGCCGCCGGGGCGAAGGCCGACCAGTATCTGGGGCTCGGCTCCGGCGAGCACGTCCTGGCGGTCGTGCCGCTGGACGGCGCGGTGCCGATCGCGCTCGGCACCGCGCAGGGCGTCGTCAAGCGCGTGGCTGCGACCGAACTCGCCCCCGGCAAGACCGAGGTCGAGATCATCGCGCTGAAGCCCGGTGATCGCGTCGTGGGCGCGGCTCTCGCACCCGATGCTGCCGAGCTCGTCTTCGTCACGACCGACGCGCAGCTGCTGCGCTTCGAGGCGTCCGCGGTGCGGCCGCAGGGCCGGACGGCCGGCGGCATGGCCGGCATCCGACTCTCTGACGGCGCGCGCGTCCTCTCGTTCACCGCGGTGACCGCCTCCGAGCGCACGGTCGTCGTGACGATCGCCGATGCGACGCAGGTGCTCGCCGGGACGGACGGCGGCAGCGGCAAGGTGTCGGCGTTCTCGGAGTTCCCCCCGAAGGGCCGCGCGACCGGCGGCGTCCGCGCGCAGCGGTTCCTGAAGGGCGAGGACACCCTCATGCTCGCGTGGGTCGGCGACGAACCCCGCGCGGTGGGCCCGGACGGCGCCGTGCGCGCGCTCCCCGAGGCGGGAGCGAAGCGGGATGCGTCGGGGCAGCCGTTCGACGACGTGATCGGCGCCGTCGGCTCCGCGATCGCCTGACGCGAGCCGTCAGGCGTCGATCGACTCCCGCGACAACCGGTCGCTGGAGGTCACGATGAAGTCGCGGCGCGGGGCGACCTCGTTGCCCATGAGCAGCTCGAACACGGCGTTGGCGGAGGTCGCGGCATCCGCGTCCTCGACCGTGACCCGGCGGAGCGTGCGTCCGGCACGGTCCATCGTCGTCGTCGCGAGCTGATCGGCGTCCATCTCGCCCAGGCCCTTGTACCGCTGGACGGGCTCCTGCCAGCGCTTGCCCGACTTCTGCAGCTTGGCGAGCAGCGTGTGCAGCTCTTTCTCGCTGTAGGTGTAGATCGTCTCGTTGGGCTTGGTGCCCGGGTTCATGACGACGACGCGGTGCAGCGGCGGCACGGCGGCGTACACGCGGCCCGCCTCGACGAGCGGCCGCATGTAGCGGAAGAAGAGCGTCAGCAGCAGGGTGCGGATATGGGCGCCGTCGACGTCGGCGTCGCTCATCAGGATCACCTTGCCGTAGCGCGCCGCGTCGATGTCGAACGAGCGGCCGGATCCCGCGCCGATGACCTGGATGATCGCGGCGCACTCGGCGTTGGACAGCATGTCGCTGACCGAGGCCTTCTGCACGTTGAGGATCTTGCCGCGGATGGGGAGCAGCGCCTGGTACTCGCTGTTGCGCGCGAGCTTGGCGGTGCCGAGGGCGGAGTCGCCCTCGACGATGAAGAGCTCGGAGGCGGCGACCTCGTTCGTGCGGCAGTCGGCGAGCTTCGACGGGAGCGACGACGACTCGAGCGCGGTCTTACGGCGCTGCGTCTCTTTGTGGGTACGCGCGGAGATGCGCGCCTTCATCTCCGACACGACCTTCTCGAGCAGCTGCGCGGTCTGGTTCTTGTCGTCGCGCTTGGGCGAGGCGAAGCGCGCGGTCAGTTCGCGGTTCACCACGTTGGCGACGATCTGACGCACCGCCGGGGTGCCCAGGATCTCCTTGGTCTGCCCCTCGAACTGCGGTTCGGGGATGCGGACGGTGAGCACGGCGGTGAGCCCGGCGAGGATGTCGTCCTTCTCGAGCTTGTCGTTGCCGACCTTCAGGCGACGGGCGTTCTGCTCGACCTGCGTGCGGATCACCTTCATCAGACCGGTCTCGAAGCCCGCCTGGTGCGTGCCGCCCTTGGGCGTCGCGATGATGTTGACGAAGGACCGCGAGGTCGTCTCGTACCCGGTGCCCCAGCGCAGGGCGATGTCGACCTCGCAGGTGCGCTCGAGCTCGGACGGCACCATGGCGCCGGAGGCCTGCAGCACGGGCACCGTCTCGGTGAACGTGCCGCTGCCGGTGAGGCGCCAGGTGTCGGTGATCGGCGCGTCGGGCGCGAGGAAGTCGGCGAACTCCGAGATCCCGCCGTCGAAGCGGTAGACCGTCTCGCGCATCTCCTCGGCGCGCTCGTCGCGGATGACGATCTCGAGCCCCGGCACGAGGAACGCCGTCTGGCGCGCGCGCTGCTCGAGCTCCTCGAGGTGGAAGGCCGCATCCTTGGTGAAGATCTGGCCGTCCGCCCAGTAACGGATGCGGGTGCCGGTGACGCCCCGGGGCGCCTTGCCGACCGTGCGCAGCTCGCTCTTGTCCTTGTACGGGGTGAACACCGCATCCGGACGCGGCCCGCCGGCGTCGGCGAAGACGCCCGGCTCCCCGCGGTGGAAGGACATCGCGTACGTCTTGCCGCCGCGGTCGACCTCGACGTCGAGGCGTTCCGAGAGCGCGTTCACGACGGATGCGCCCACGCCGTGGAGACCGCCGGAGGCCGCGTAGGAGCCGCCGCCGAACTTGCCGCCCGCGTGGAGCTTGGTGAAGACGACCTCGACGCCGGTGAGCCCCGTGCGCGGCTCGACGTCGACGGGGATGCCGCGGGCCCGGTCGCGGACCTCGACGCTGCCGTCCGGGTACAGCACGATCTCAATGCGCGACCCGTGCCCGCCGAGCGCCTCGTCGACCGAGTTGTCGATGATCTCCCAGAGGCAGTGCATCAGGCCGCGGGAGTCCGTCGAACCGATATACATTCCGGGACGCTTGCGTACCGCCTCGAGCCCTTCGAGGACCTGCAGATGATGGGCGGAATACTCGGCTGTCACAATTCTCAAGCGTATCCGCGCCCTCCGACAGCGGCCTGCACAGACACGGGGCAGGAGGGTCGACGTACGCGGTCAGCGAAACACGCCGTCGCGTGGGCATCACACACAGGACACCGTGGTTGTATGACATATCCGCAGCCGCACTACGCACCGAGGAGGTCTCCGATGAACACCATGTCGACACCCACCGAGCAGTCCGTCGTGCTCGAGCACCGACTCACCGCCGCAGACCGCTGCGACTCCTGCGGCGCCCAGGCCTACATCGCCGCCGAGGTCAACGGCAGCGAACTCCTCTTCTGCGCCCACCACGGCCGCAAGTACGAAGAGAAGCTCCGCGCCGTCGCCACCTCGTGGCACGACGAGACCGCGCGCCTGGTCGACGCGGTCTGACTCCGCCTCAGCGGTAACGGCGCGGCACGATCGGCGAGATCCGCACAGCGATCTCCTCGCCGATCGTGCCGATCGTCTCTGCGAGGTCGGTCGCACTGGCGGCGCCCCGGCCGTAGATCGTGACGCGTTGCCCGACAGCGGCGAGAGGCCATCCCGAGACGACGGCTTCGGTGTCGTCGATGCGCAGCATCCGCCGCGCTCCCCCGGGCGTCGCGACCTGGATCTTGCCGCCGAGAGTCGACGGCAGCCCATCCAGCGCGCCGACGCCCACGACGACGTCCTCCCCCTCTCGGCGCACCACCGCGGCGTCGAGCGTCGCGATCGGCTCGATCCCGAGCGCCGACTCGCTCGGTCCGCCGTCGGGGCGGATGCCGTAGCAGAAGGCCCCGACGCGAACCAGGTCGTACCGGAAGTCGCCGCGGGCCGATGAGGCGGCGCTCGCGGCCAGATGCCGCAGCGGCCGCGGCAACCCGGCGGACGCCACCTCTGCCAGCGCGCGCTCGTAGACGGCGCGCGACTCGTCATCCTCGGCGTCGGAGGCCTCGGCGATGTGACTCCACACGCCCACGAGGTCGACATCGCCGGATGCGCGGGACGCCGCGACCGTCGCGACCGCGTCGGCCCACTCCTCGGGCCGGATGCCGTTGCGGTGCAGCCCCGTGTCGACCTTGAGGTGCACCCGGGCGGCGCGCCCGACGGCGGCCGCCGACGCGGCGACGTCCCGCAGCAGATCGGCGTCGCCGATGCCGATGTCGAGGTCGGCGGCGAGGGCGGTGCGGATGTCGTCCGGCCCCGCGAGCATCCATACGAAGATGCGCGCCCGATCGCCCGCCACGGCCCGCACCCGCAGCGCCGTGGCGAGGTCGAAGGCCCCGAACCACTCGACGCCGTCGGCGGTGGCCCGCTCGACGATCGGCCCGACCCCGTGACCGTACGCGTCGTCCTTGACGACGAGCATGAGCTCCGCCGGCGCGACACGACCCCGGACGACAGCGATGTTGCGACCCAGGGCGTCGAGATCGACGTGCAGCACGGCGCTCACGCGACCCACTCCCGTCGGGTGTGCGCGCCGACCGCGGCGACGATCTCGCTCTCGCGGAGCCCCGTCGTCCGCGTCCAGCCGGACACCGGCTCGCCGCCCGCGCCGAAGAAGACGGCCTCGTCGCCTCGTGCGACAGCGTGCGAGGCGATGTCGACGACGCACACGTCCATGGCGACCCGACCGACGATGGGCGCCGCACCACCGGCCAGCGCGACCGACGCGCGACCGCCGAGGGAGCGGACCACGCCCTGCGCGTAGCCGCCGGTCACGAGCGCGATCCGGGTGTCGTGGGGGGCCCGATGCCGGTAGCCGTAGGACACGCCCTCACCTGCGCGGAGGTCCTTGGTCGCCAGCACCGTGCCGATCAGAGTCATCACGGGAGCGAAGCCGTCCTGCCAGCCGAAGATCCGACCCGGGTCCGCGGCGACGGCATCCGGTGCTGCGACGCGGCGCGGATGGGCGCTCAGGAGCGCCCGCAGGCCGGGGTCGTCATCGACGCGCAGTCGGGCGTCGGTCTGCGCGAGCAATGCGTCCGCCACTCGGCGGGCGCCGTGGCCGTAGGCGTCGTGCGACAGCGCGACGACGGGGTCGCCCGACGCGCCGCGGACGTTGCGCACCAGGGCCGCGAGGTCGATCCTCGCGACGGGCACGGCGTCGACGGTCACGGAGTCGCCGCGATCAGAGCTGGATCGCCGTGAACCGCTTGCTCACGGCGAGACGCTCGATCTCGGCGCGCGCGGCCGCGGCGTGACGGTCGATCTCGGCGTGCGCGTCGCCGGTGCGGTATGCGACGCCGTGCCGCGCGAGCGCGCGCGTGAGGAGGACGTCGGCGAGCGCCGGGTTCAGCGGCAGCACCGGTCCTTGGATGTTGGTGGCGTACACGGAGCCGACCACGACCGTCTCGAACCCGCCCTCGACACCGCCGTCGCCCGCGATCACGCGACCGTAGGCGGCGGACGGATCCTTCAGTCGCCACACCGACGCGTGGTCCTCGAAACCGATGAGCTTGCCGTCGACGGTGTCGGCGACGACGTAGCCCACACGGCGCTGACGTGTGCGGGCGACGCGGCCGCCGATGATCCCGAGACCCTCCACCGCGGGACCCTCGAGAGGGTCGACACCGTCGGTGAGGAGCTCCGCACCGCCGCCGACCGCGAGCACGACCGCACCCGCGGCGACGCGCTCGCGCAGCCAGTCCCCGCGCCCGACGAGATCCTCGCGCACGACGCGCAGGGCGGACAGCGGGCCGTTGCCGATCACGATGATGTCGGCGTCCTCCGGGGACGCCTCGCCGACCGTGATGCGCGCGATCTCGGCGGTGATGCCGGACAGCCCGGCGCGCGCGGCGAGCACCTCGACGTTGCCGCGGTCACCCGTGACGCCGAGCAGATCGGGGTAGAGCTGGACGATGTGCAGCGTGGTCATCGACGTGCCACCTCCTGGTCGCCGTAGCCGAGGATGCGCCGGCCGATCATCATGAGCTCGTAGTTCACGAACCACACCTGCCGACCGGTCGAGGCAGGGGCGAAACCGCGCATGATCTCGACGGCCTTCTCCATGTCGGGCTCGACGACCCCGATCGGGATCCCTGCGTAGGCGAGGCGCGTCGCGATCTGATGGGCCTTCTCCCCCGTCACCACGTCGACGTGGTCGAAGGCGCCAAGGTCGACGTCGTAGAGCCACGACACGTCGGGGGTGCCCTCGTCCACGGCGATCAGCACGCGCTCCGGCGCGCCGTCCAGGGCATCGACGTTCAACTGCAGGCTGGGGCCGTTCTTGAACATCACGAACTCGACCTGCTCGCCCGCGGGATCGCGCCGCAGCGGCACGAGCTCCCCGCGACCGTAGGCAGGCGCCATCCGCGAGAATCCGTCGGACGCGGCCGCGGCGCGGAACTCTCCGGCGAGCACGTGACGGGCGACGCTCAGGGCCGCCGCCGCATCGACGGCGTAGTGCAGCCCACGTGCGGGCAACGTGACGGGGATGACCTCGTCGCCGGAGCGGATCTCCACGGCGCGGCCGTCGACCGAGACCACTTCGCTCTCGGCGTCGCGCTCGCGCGTGCCGGCGTTGCCGCTGCGGGTATCGGCGGCGTTGACCAGACCGTGCGCGGAGGAGCCCACGACATCCGACGACGCGCCGAAGAACGACACCGGGGAACGCAACGTGGCCTCGTCGATCTTGCTGAGGTACGGGTCCTCGCGGTTGACCACGACCCGGACGCTCGCCCGAGTGGCCGCGTCGAGCATCATGTCGGCCACGCGTTCGGTCTCGTAGAACCGGTAGAGCTGGTCGACCTGGACGTTGAGCGCGACGATGACGCGGGGCGCGAGGACGTCCGCGAGATCCGCGGCGAAACCCTCATCCACCTCGAGGACAGCGACATCGGCCCGCACCCGGCCGGTGAGCGTCGCCTCGGCCAGCAGGGCGCTCGTGACCCCCTGCGGCAGGTTCGCGCCGGTGGGGTTCGTGAACACCCGCAGCCCGTGCGCGCGCAGGATCTCGCTGATCATGTGCGTCGTGGTGGTCTTGCCGTTGGATCCCAGCACGAACACGACGCCGTAGCGGAACTGGCCGCCCAGCGTCTGCAGCAGGGACGGCGCCAACCGGTTGGCGATGTAGCCGGGGAAGGCCGAGCCGCCGCCGCGAAGGCGCGTGGCGACGCGCGCGACCTTCCCGGCGAGGACCGCAGGAACGTAACGGATGCTGCTGCCGCTCACGCGCGGATCACTCCAGGTAGTCGCGCAGCGACTGGGAGCGGCTGGGGTGACGCAGCTTCGCCATGGTCTTCGACTCGATCTGACGGATCCGCTCGCGGGTCACGCCGAAGGTGTCGCCGATCTGGTCGAGCGTCTTGGGCTGTCCGTCGCCCAGGCCGAAGCGCATGCGGATGACGCCCGCTTCGCGCTCGCTGAGCGAGTCGAGCAGCGACTCGAGCTGGCGCTGCAGCATCGTGAAGCCCACGGCGTCGGCCGGAACGACCGCCTCGGTGTCCTCGATCAGGTCGCCGAACTCGCTGTCGCCGTCCTCACCGAGCGGCGTGTGCAGCGAGATGGGCTCGCGCCCGTACTTCTGCACCTCGATGACCTTCTCGGGGGTCATGTCGAGTTCGCGGCTGAGCTCTTCGGGGGTGGGCTCGCGGCCCAGGTCCTGCAGCATCTGCCGCTGCACGCGCGCCAGCTTGTTGATGACCTCGACCATGTGGACGGGGATGCGGATCGTGCGCGCCTGGTCGGCCATGGCGCGGGTGATCGCCTGGCGGATCCACCACGTCGCGTAGGTCGAGAACTTGAAGCCCTTGGTGTAGTCGAACTTCTCGACCGCACGGATGAGGCCCAGGTTCCCCTCCTGGATGAGGTCGAGGAACTGCATGCCGCGACCGGTGTAGCGCTTGGCGAGCGACACGACGAGGCGCAGGTTGGCGCCGAGCAGATGGCTCTTGGCGCGCTGGCCGTCGCGGGCGACCCACTGCAGGTCGAGGCCGACCTGGTTCGACTTCTCGGCCGCCGACATCTTCGACAGCTTCTCCTCGGCGAACAGACCCGCCTCGATGCGCATGGCGAGCTCGACCTCTTCGGCCGCGTTCAGAAGCGGGACCTTGCCGATCTGCTTCAGGTAGTCCTTGACCGGGTCGGCGGTGGCGCCGGTGATCTGCGCGGAGTAGACCGGGACGTCGTCCTCGTCGCTCGAGGAGATGACGATCGCGCCGGTGGGCAGCGGCTCGGCCGCAGCGGGCTTCGTGGTCTCGTCGTCGTCCTCGTCGTCGTCCGCCTTGGCGTCCTTCTTCGCGGGCTCGACGGGTGCGTCGTCCGTGTCGTCGGTGGCGGCGTCATCCGTCGCGTCATCGATCTCGACGTCCTCGTCGAACTCCTCGCCGTCCGCCTTCGCCTTCTTGGCGGGAGCCTTCTTGGCCGGCGCCTTCTTGGCGGGAGCCTTCTTCGCCGGAGTCTTCTTGGCCGGCGCCGCAGCGTCGGTCGTCTCGTCGACGACCTCGTCCGCAGCAGCCTTCGTCGCCGCCCGCGAGCGGGATTCGGTCTTCGCGCCAGGAGTCACGGTTCACCTTTCACCAGCGGAGACCGCCGGTCGTTCTCGAACACGAGTAAGACCCTTGTCAAGTCCGGAGAGTAAAACTCCCCTTGATCAACAACGGGTCGGTCCTCTATTGTCTCATACCCCCGACCGCGGCGCGGACGCGCAGCGCGGTCACCTGATGAAACGCCGGAAAGACCCCCTGCATTCCCTCGACTCAGCCGAAGCCGGGGCTGCGCGGGTCGTCCTCGTGCGGTCCGGCCGCGAGGAAGCGCTCCAGCTCGGCGGCGATCTCGTCGGCGCTCGGCAGATCCCCCTCGTGGATGAGCGGCGAGGCGTTGGTCGCCCCGGCCATGTACGCGTCGTATCGCTCTTCGAGGTTCTGCAGCATGGCGGTGAGGTCGTCACTGCCGGCGATCTGCTCGCGCACCTTCGTCAGGTAGTCCTCGTTCTGCTCGCGGAGCTCGTCGACCTCGAACACGAGACCCGTGGCCGCCGTGATGCTGTCGAGCGCGGCGATGGCGGATGCCGGGTACTCGGTGTCGGCCAGGTAGTGCGGCACGAGCAGCACGAAACCGGCGACGGCGCGTCCCGTCTCGGCAAGCCGGTACTCCAGAAGGTGACCGACCGTCGCGGGCACGGTGGTGTGCGGCTTCCACACCGAGTGCGCCTCGGTGAGGGCGGGACGGGTGCCCGAGACCGTGGCGCCGAAGGGCCGCGTGTGCGGGACGGGCATGCCGATCGCGTGCACCCAGGTGACCGTGGCGACCGCCGCGGCCTCGGCGGCGGCCAGCACCTCGGCGATGAACGCGTCCCACGCGAAGTCCGGCTCGTAGCCCGCGAGGAGCAGGAACGGCTGCCCGAGCGCGTCGTGGGCCAGCGACAGCTCGAGCCGCGCCGGGCGGTAGTCCGTCAGGTGGTCGGTGTCGAACGAGATCTGCGGGCGGCGGGCGCGGTAGTCGAGGAGGACGTCGTTCTCGAAGCGCCGGAGCGTGATCGGGTCGGACTCGTCGCGCAGGTAGCCGATGGACTGCGCCACCGCGGAGCCCGCATCGGTGAATCCGGTGAGCAGGACCACGAGCGGCAGCCCGGCAGGAACCGCGGGAGCGTCAGCGGCGGGCGCGGAGAGCGGCGGGTTCCAGGACATGGCTCCATGGTACGAGCCGTACCACCCACCCGGCTCCGTTGCACGTCCCCCGATGACACCGGAGCCGTCCGTAGGATGGAGACATGCCGTTCCCGGATCTTCAGTTCAGCCCGATCCCCTTCTCCGAGACGACGGCGGACGCCGTCCTGCTCGCGCTGCCCCCGTTGGATGATCCCCTCTTCGATCAGCCCGAGTGGTCGCCCGCGCGCGACGCCCTGCGTGCGGTCGGATTCGCGGGGGCCGCCGGTTCGTTCCAGCGGGTGCTCCTTCCCGGTGTCGAGCTGCCGACGGCCGTCGTCGGCACCGGCGCCGCTCCCGACGAGGCCGCGCTCCGCGCCGCCGCGGGCGCCGGCATCCGCACGCTGACCGGTTTCAAGACGGTGGCCCTCGCCGCCCCCGGTGCCACGGGCGCCCGCGCCCTCGCCGAGGGCGCCGGGCTCGGCGGCTACCGGTTCGAGGGATACAAGAGCGCCGCGGTCAAGCACCGTGCCGCGACCGTCATCGTGCACGCCGAGGGGACCGACGCCGACCTGGCGGCCGCCGTCGCCTCGGCATCCGCCGCCGCCGTCGTGAAGGACCTCGTCTCGATCCCCGCCGAGTGGCTGGGGCCCGCCGATTTCGCCGAGCGCGCAACCGCTCTGGTCGCCGATCTCCCCGTCACCGTCGAGGTCTACGACGAGGTCCGGCTGAAGGACGAGGGCTTCGGCGGCATCATCGGCGTCGGTCAGGGCTCCGACCGCCCGCCGCGTCTCGTGCGTCTCGACTACGCGCCCGCCGGAGCGACGCGCCACATCGCGCTCGTGGGCAAGGGCATCACGTTCGACACCGGCGGCCTGTCGCTCAAGCCGGCGGCATCCATGGTCGGCATGAAGTACGACATGTGCGGCGCGGCCACGGCGCTCGCCGTGCTGCGCGGCGCGGCCGAGCTGGCAGCCCCCGTGCACGTCACCGCGTGGCTGTGCATCGCCGACAACATGCCCTCCGGTCGCGCGACGCGCCCGGGCGATGTTCTCCGGATGCTCGACGGCACCACCGTCGAGGTGCTCAACACCGACGCCGAAGGGCGCCTCGTCCTCGGCGACGGGCTGGTCGCCGCCAGCCGCGAGAACCCCGACCTGATCATCGACGTGGCCACCCTCACCGGTGCCATCACGGTGGCGCTCGGCAACCGCCACACCGGCGTCATGGGGTCCGACGACGCCGTCGCCGAGTACCTGGCCGCCGCCGAGCGTGCCGCGGAGCCCGCGTGGCGCCTCCCGCTGCCGGCGCACATGGAGGACGACCTCGACTCCCCCATCGCCGACATGGTCAACGCCAAGATCGGCGATCCGGCGGGCGGCTCGCTGTTCGCGGGGCTCTTCCTGCAGCGATTCGTCGGACGCACGGACGGCGCCGACTCGCCCCGGATCCCCTGGGTGCACCTCGACATCGCCGGCGTCGGCATGAACAAGGGCGCGGCCTTCGGCTACACCGACAAGGGACCGACGGCGGCGACGGTGCGGAGCCTTCTGGAGCTCGTGGTCGGTTCGGCACGATGACCGTGCACACGGCGGACGTCGTCATCGTCGGAGGCGGGAGCGGCGGATACGCCGCGGCGATCCGCGCCTCCGAGCTCGGGCGGCGTGTGATCGTCGTCGAGAGCGACAAGGTCGGCGGCACGTGCCTGCACCGCGGCTGCGTGCCGACAAAGGCGCTCCTGCACGTGGGCGAGACCGCGGACGCCGTGCGCGACGCGGCGGGCCTCGGCGTCACCGCCTCGCTGGAGGGCATCGACGTCCCGGCGATGCACGCGTTCCGCACCGACCTCGTGGCCAAGAAGTACAAGGGGCTCCAGGGTCTCCTCCGTGCCCGCGGCATCGAGATCCTGGCCGGCACCGGCCGGATCGTCGGCCCCGGCGAGGTGGCGGTGGGCGATGACCGCATCACCGCGGCCGACATCGTGATCGCGACCGGCGCGCACACCCGCACACTGCCGGGCATCGACATCGGCGGCCGCATCCTCTCGAGCGAGGAGGCGCTCGCCCTGGACGAGATCCCGTCGCGCGTCGTCGTCCTCGGCGGCGGCGTGATCGGTGTCGAGTTCGCCAGCCTGTGGCGCTCCCTCGGCGCCGAGGTCGTCGTCGTCGAGGCGGCCTCCGAGCTCGTGCCCGCCGAGGACGAGATCCTCCGCTCCCAGCTCGCCCGGGCCTTCCGCAAGCGCGGCATCGAGACCCGGCTGGGCTCGCCCTTCCGTGCCGTCGAACAGGATGCGGACGGCGTTCGGCTGGAACTCGCGGACGGCACGACCGTCGCCGGCGACTACCTGCTGGTCGCCGTGGGACGCGCCCCGTCGACCGCCGGGCTGGGTCTCGAAGAGGCCGGTGTCGCACTCGACCGCGGCTTCGTGGTGACCGATCCCGAGCTGCGCACCTCGGTGCCCGGCATCTGGGCGGTGGGCGACGTGGTCGCCGGGCCCCAGCTCGCGCACCGCGGGTTCCAGCACGGCATCGCGGTCGCCGAGCGGATCGCAGGCCAGTCGCCTGTCGTCGTCCCGGACGAGGTCGTGCCCCGCATCGTCTACACGTCGCCCGAACTGGCCGCGGTGGGGCTCACCCGCGCGCAGGCCGAAGAACGGCACGGCGCCGACGCCATCCGCGTCGTCGACTACAACCTGGCCGGCAACGCGCGCTCCGAGATCCTCGGCGGCGGCGGCATCGCCCGCGTCATCCGCCGCGTGGACGGCCCGGTCATCGGCGTGCACCTGGCCGGACCGCGGGTCGGCGAGTTGATCGCCTCGGCCCAGCTCGTCGTGGGATGGGAAGCCCACCCCGAAGACATCGCGCCCTACCTCTCTGCGCACCCCACGCAGAGCGAAGCCCTCGGCGAAGCGTTCCTCGCTCTCGCCGGTAAGCCGCTGCACGTCCTGTGACGACCTCGGCATCACTAAGCTAGACATCGACATCGCATTAGAAGGAGCAAATCCTATGAGCACTTCCGTGGTCCTCCCCGCACTCGGGGAGAGCGTCACCGAGGGCACCGTCACCCGCTGGCTCAAGAACGTCGGCGACACGGTCCAGGCGGACGAGGGTCTGCTCGAGATCTCGACCGACAAGGTCGACACCGAGATCCCCTCCCCCGTCACCGGCGTGATCGAGGAGATTTTCTTCCAGGAGGACGACACCGTCGAGGTCGGCGCCGTCCTGGCGAAGATCGGTGACGGATCCGGCGCGTCCGAGCCCGCTGCGGCGCCCGCCGCCGAGGAGCCCGAAGCCCCCGCCGCCGAGCAGCCCGCCCCGGCAGCCGCCGAGGCCCCCGCCGCCGAGCCGGCACCGGCCGAGCCTGCCGCGCCCGCCGCATCCGGTGGTGGCCGCGATGTCGTCCTCCCCGAGTTGGGCGAGAGCGTCACCGAGGGCACCGTCACCCGCTGGCTGAAGAGCGTCGGAGACGACGTGGCCGTCGACGAGCCCCTGCTCGAGATCTCGACCGACAAGGTCGACACCGAGATCCCGTCGCCGTTCGCCGGCGTGCTGCAGGAGATCCTCGTCCAGGAGGACGAGACCGTCGAGGTCGGCGCAGCGCTGGCCCGCGTCGGAGACGGCGCACCCGCTCCGGCCGCCGAGCCCGCTCAGGCCGCTCCCGCCGAGGCCGCCCCCGAGGCGCCCTCGACCGAGAAGCCCGTCGAGGTCGAAGAGGCGGAGGCCCCCGCGGCCGCCGCTCCTGCTCCCGAGGCGAAGCCCGCAGCGGCCCCCGCCCCGGCTGCCGCCCCCGCTCCGGCGGCTCCCGCCGCCCCCGCCGCCCCCGCCGCGGACAGCGGCGACGAGGGTGTCGGATACGTCACGCCGCTCGTGCGTCGCCTCGCCGCCCAGCAGGGTGTGGACCTCGCCACGGTGACCGGCTCCGGTGTCGGCGGACGCATCCGCAAGGAAGACGTCCTGCAGGCCGCGGAGAAGGCATCGGCTCAGCCGGCCGCCGCCGCAGCCGCGCCCGCCGCGAAGGCGCCGCTCGAGGTCTCCGACCTGCGCGGCACGACGCAGCCGATGTCGCGTCTGCGCAAGGTGCTCGCCAAGCGTGCCGTCGAGTCGATGCAGTCGACGGCGCAGCTGACGACGGTCGTCGAGGTCGATGTGACCAAGGTCGCCAACTTCCGCGACGGCGTGAAGAGCGAGTTCCAGCAGAAGACCGGCGACAAGCTGTCCTTCCTGCCGTTCTTCGTCCTAACCGCCGCCGAGGCGCTGAAGGCGTTCCCCGTCATCAACTCGACCGTCGACGGCGAGCAGATCGTCTACCCGGCGTCCGAGAACGTGTCGATCGCCGTCGACACCGAGCGGGGCCTGCTCACGCCGGTACTGCGCGACGCGGGCGACAAGAACCTGGCCGAGATCGCTCACGAGATCGCCGACCTGGCTGCCCGTACCCGCGACAACAAGCTGAAGCCCGACGAGCTCGCCGGTGGCACCTTCACGGTGACCAACACCGGTTCGCGCGGTGCGCTGTTCGACACGCCCGTCGTGTTCCTGCCGCAGTCGGCGATCCTCGGCACCGGCACGGTCGTGAAGCGCCCCGGCGTGGTCACGGTCGACGGCAAGGACGCGATCTCCGTGCGTTCCTACGTGTACCTCGCGCTGTCGTACGATCACCGTGTCGTCGACGGTGCGGATGCGGCTCGGTTCCTGTCGGCGATGAAGACGCGCCTGGAGGCCGCCGACTTCGCCGCCGATCTCGGGATCTGACCCGCAGCGAGTCACCTCATGGGTGCTGCGCGACATCGTTGATGCCGCGCAGCACCCATTTCTCGTTCTGACGGACGATCGAGACGATCTGAGCGCCCGCCGCACCGGTCGGATCCTCGACCCGCAGGGTGGCCAGACCGCCGAAGTCGTCGAGCAGGGTCACCGTCGGCGAGGGGCTCATCGCCGCCCCCGTGGTGGCCAACGCCGCCGGGGCCTCCTGCAGCGCGTACCGACAGGCGTCGTCGGCGCAGCTCCGCCATGCCCCCAAGAGCTCGGTCGCCCGCGTCGCGAGATCGGGCGACGCGACAGCCTGGCCCGCAGCATCCGCCCCTGCCGTCGGCGCATCGACACCGCTCGCCGGCGCGGTCGGCACGCCGGTCTGCGCCGCGTCGGGTTCCTCGTCAGCGGGCCAGAGCAGGCCGATCGCCATGACCAGCGCCGCACAGCCGGCGGCCAGCAGCAGCATCCCGCGCCGCGATCCCCCGGCGGAGCGCCGTTCGCCTCGCGGCCGGCGACGAGGACGGAGCGCGGACGCCGTCGAGGCCACGAGCCCCGCGATGGGGGCGTCCCATGCACCGACGAGCCGTTCCCAGAGGCGCGGTTCGGGTGGGGCCGCGCTCTCCGCCGCGTCGAGAGACACCGTCGCGGCACGGCGCGAGAGCACCTCCGTCGCGACCGCGCACGGCGCGGCGACGCCGAACAGCGCGTCCTCGACGCCCGCCGCCGCTGAGGCGCGGCGTTCGTCGTCGCCGAGACACACGATGGCGTCGTCGAGGGCGGCCACCAGCCGGGGTTGGTCGGCGGAGGCCCGCAGCATCCGGATCGCCGAGACACCGGCCGCCACCGCGCCGTCTCCCGACCCGGTATGCACGAACAGCGGTCGTCCCGCCTCATCGAGCCACCATCGTCCGGCGCACTCGTCTCCGGGATGCTGTGAGGCCTCGGCGACGGTGCCCCGCAGCACGCTCACCGCCAGCGTGACCACTTCGCCCGGGTCGAAGGGGGCGTCAGCCGCATCGCGGCGGCGGGCGAGGTCCCCCAGCTCCTGCGCGCAGAGCGGCAGGAGTACGCGCACGCCGGCGTCCGTCAGGGCGACATCGAGCGGTTGCAGCACGTGCTCGCCGTCGGCCGACCAGAGTCCGGTGCCCGTCACGTCGCCGCTCGGAACGGCGAGCACCGGCTGGCCCCGATGCATCACCACCTCGCCGGCGAAGGGCGCCGTGCCCTCCCGTGCGGTGCGGAGGACGTCGGGGGCGATCGCGTCGAGCGTGGGAGCGGCGGCGGGCGTGGGCATCTCCGCATCCTGCGCCTCGCCCGCGCCGCCCCGGGGCGTGAGCACGCCCGGCGGGGACGACCGGCACCGCCGGCGCGGGTGGGGAGGAGAGGCGGGCCGCTCGACGGTAGTCTTGACCTATGGCAGCCCGCAGTTCCGCGCCCGAAAAGCGCCCAGGTTTCTTCTCCCAGCTGAAGACGCTCTTCCGCTTCACCAAAGAGGCGTACGCCTGGTTGCCCTATGCGCTCGTCGGCATCCTCATCGCCGGCATCGGCGTGGGCGTCGGCATCGGATTCCTGATCCCGCCCGCCGCCGTCTGGAGCATCATCCTCTGGGGCGTCACGGGCCTCATGCTCGGCATCCTCGCGTCGCTCATGACGATGACGCGCCTGTCGACCACCGCGATGTACAAGAAGATCGACGGCATGCCCGGCGCGGCCGGACACGTCATGTCCTCCTCCCTCGGCCGCCGCTGGCGCGCGAGCGACATGCCGGTGGGCGTCAACCCGCGCACGCAGGAGGCCGTCTACCGCGCGATCGGTCGCGGCGGTGTCGTGATCGTCGGTGAAGGAGCCCGCGGGCGCCTCACGCGTCTGGTCGGGGACGAGCGCGCCAAGGTGCAGCGCGTGGCCGCCGGTGTCCCCGTCACGGTCCTGTACATCGGCCACGGCGAGGACGAGGTCACGATCGCCAAGCTCGCGTCGACCATCAAGGCCCTGCCGAAGAAGATCGACCGCACCACGATGGCCGCCGTGATCAAGCGGATCGACTCGGTCTCGCAGTCGCTGTCGTCGCTGCCCATCCCGAAGGGCGTCGACCCCTCGCGCGTGCGTCCCCAGCGTCCGCGCTGAGTCTGCTCCGCGCGCTCAGGCGCGCAGCAGGACGGTTCCGGCTGCTTGGTCGTGCAGGCCCCGCTGGTCGCTGTCCCACACGACCGCGGGGATGACGAGCAGCAGCAGCACGGTGCGCACGATCGGGCGCCACAGCCCGACCCAGCCGCCGTGGAGCAGCACGAGCCGCATCCCGACGATGCGCTGCCCCGGGCTTCCGCCGATCAGCGGGATGAAGAGGATCTGCACGAGGGCGAACACGAGCATGGGCGCGAAGGTGCTGAGACCCGCCTCGCCCGGCAGTGCCCAGGGGTCGTAGCTCAGGAACGCGATCGCGATGATCGTGGCGCACACCCAGTCGATGAGCAGCGCCGACAGCCGGCGTCCGACGCGGGCGATGGATCCTCGTCCGGACCGGGGAAGACCCCGCCGCTCGCCGGGGTAGGTGTTCTCTGCGAGAGCGTCGGGCATGGGTTCCAGCCTAATCCGGCAGCCGTAACATGCCGGAAACATATGAGACACTGGCGAGCAATGCCTTCTCGATAGCGTCGAGGCAGCCCGCCATGGCGGGCGGAACTTCCCGAAATGCCCTACCTCTGGAGTCTCCATGTTCAGTGATTCATCCGAGGTGCTCAAGTTCATCAAGGACGAGGACGTCAAGTTCCTCGACATCCGTTTCACGGATCTTCCTGGTGTGCAGCAGCACTTCAACATTCCCGCAGCCACCGTCGACGAGGAGTTCTTCACGGTCGGCCAGCTGTTCGACGGCTCCTCGATCCGAGGGTTCGCGAACATCCACGAGTCCGACATGCAGCTCATCCCGGATGTCTCCACGGCGTACCTCGACCCGTTCCGCGAGGCCAAGACCCTCGTGATGGTGTTCGACATCTACAACCCGCGCAACGGCGAGATCTACTCGAAGGACCCCCGCCAGGTCGCGAAGAAGGCCGAGAAGTACCTCGCCTCCACCGGCATCGCCGACACCGCGTTCTTCGCCCCCGAGGCCGAGTTCTACATCTTCGACGACGTGCGCTACGACGTGAAGCAGAACCAGAGCTTCTACTTCGTCGACTCCGAGGAGGGCGCCTGGAACACCGGTCGCGTCGAAGAGGGCGGCAACCTCGCCAACAAGACCCCGTACAAGGGCGGTTACTTCCCCGTCTCCCCCGTCGACAAGCAGGCTGACCTGCGCGACGACATCAGCCTCAAGCTGATCGAGGCGGGCCTCATCCTCGAGCGCGCTCACCACGAGGTGGGCACGGGCGGTCAGGCCGAGATCAACTATCGCTTCGACACGATGGTGCACTCGGCCGACGACATCCTGAAGTTCAAGTACATCGTCAAGAACACGGCAGAAGAGTGGGGCAAGGTCGCGACCTTCATGCCCAAGCCGCTGTTCGGCGACAACGGCTCCGGCATGCACACGCACCAGTCGCTCTGGCGCGACGGCAAGCCGCTGTTCTACGACGAGAAGGGCTACGGCGGCCTGTCCGACGTCGCTCGCTGGTACATCGGTGGCCTGCTGGCGCACGCGCCCGCCGTCCTCGCGTTCACCAACCCGACCCTCAACAGCTACCACCGCCTGGTGAAGGGCTTCGAGGCTCCGGTCAACCTGGTGTACTCGGCCGGTAACCGCTCCGCGGCCATCCGCATCCCGATCACGGGCTCGAACCCCAAGGCCAAGCGCATCGAGTTCCGTGCGCCCGACGCCTCGGGCAACCCGTACCTCGCGTTCGCCGCCCAGCTCATGGCCGGCCTCGACGGCATCAAGAACCGCATCGAGCCGCACGAGCCCGTCGACAAGGACCTGTACGAGCTTCCCCCCGAGGAGGCGAAGAACATCCCGCAGGTTCCCAACTCGCTGCTCGACTCGCTCGAGGCGCTGCGCGCCGACCACGAGTTCCTGCTCGCCGGTGGCGTCTTCACCGAGGAGCTCATCGAGACCTGGATCGAGTACAAGATCGAGAACGAGATCCAGCCGATCGCTCAGCGGCCGCACCCGTTCGAGTACGAGCTGTACTTCGGCGTCTGACCCACGCTCACGAAGGGCCCTCCGCGTTCCGGCGCGGAGGGCCCTTCCGCGTTCGCGGCAGGGGTGACGCCGCCATCCCCGGTCTTCCCCGTTGACGCGCGGCGACTATCTCAATGATCATTGAGGTAACCCCGCAACCCGCCCGGGTCGGTGGCTGAGCCAGCGCGTCACCCGCCTCTCGGGCACCGCGTGTGCGCGCCGCACGCTGATCGATCCGACACCCAGGAGCATAGCCATGACCCGCCCCACCGTCCTCTTCGTCTGCGTGCACAACGCGGGCCGGTCGCAGATGGCCGCCGGCTACCTCCAGCACCTCGCGGGCGAGCGCATCGATGTGCGTTCGGCCGGCTCCGCGCCGGCCGAGAGCGTCAACCAGGTCGCGGTCGAGGCCATGCGCGAGGAGGGCATCGACATCACCGCCCGCACACCGACGCTCCTGAGCGTCGACGACGTCCGCGCCTCGGATGTCGTGGTCACGATGGGATGCGGCGACGCCTGCCCCGTCTTCCCCGGCAAGCGCTACGAGGACTGGGAGCTGGCCGATCCTGCCGGTCAGGGCATCGAGGCCGTCCGGACGATCCGCGACGACATCAAGGGGCGCGTCGAACGACTCATCGCCGGGCTGTCACCGGCCTGAGGTGCTGCGGAACCCGCCTCAGATGACCCCCTGCGCGAGCATCGCGTGCGCGACGCGTTCGAAACCGGCGGAGTTCGCACCGATCACGTAGTCGCCGGGTCGTCCGTACCGCTCGGATGCGTCGAACGCCGCGTCGTGGACGCTCTTCATGATGGAGCGGAGGCGGGATTCGCTGTCGTCGAAGCTCCACTTCTGGCGCGAGGCGTTCTGGCTCATCTCGAGGGCCGACGTCGCGACGCCGCCCGCGTTGGCGGCCTTGCCGGGCCCGAACAGCACGCCGGCGCGCTGGAAGGCGGCCACGGCGCCGGGCGTCGAGGGCATGTTCGCGCCTTCCGATACGGCACGGACGCCGTTCGCGATGAGCGCTTCGGCGTCGTCGACGTCAAGCTCGTTCTGCGTCGCGGCGGGGATCGCGATGTCCACCGCCACCTCCCACGGGCGGGCGCCCTCCACGAAACGGGCCGACGGACGCCGCGCGGCGTACTCCGCGATCCGCGCGCGTTCGACCTCCTTCAGGTGCTTCAGGAGATCGACATCGATGCCGTCGTCGTCCACGACGTACCCCGAGGAGTCCGACGCCGTCACCGGGATCGCGCCGAGCTGCCGGGCTTTCTCCATCGCGTAGATGGCGACGTTGCCCGATCCCGAGACGCCGACGCGCAGACCGTCGAGAGATATGCCGCGGACTCCCAACATCTCTTCGGCGAAGAAGACGGCCCCGTAGCCGGTGGCCTCCGTGCGCACTTCGGCGCCGCCCCACTGCACGCCCTTGCCGGTGAACATGCCGGACTCGTGGCGATTGGTGATCTTCCGGTACTGCCCGAAGAGGTAGCCGATCTCACGAGCGCCGACACCGATGTCACCGGCGGGGACGTCGGTGTGCTCGCCCAGGTGACGATAGAGCTCGTTCATGAAGGACTGGCAGAACCGCATGATCTCCGCGTCCGAGCGCCCGTGCGGTTCGAAATCGCTGCCGCCCTTCGCGCCGCCGATGCCCTGGCCGGTCAGCGCGTTCTTGAAGACCTGCTCGAATCCGAGGAACTTGATGATCGAGAGGTTCACCGACGGGTGAAACCGCAGACCGCCTTTGTAGGGCCCGAGCACCGACGAGAACTGCACCCGGAAGCCGCGGTTCACCTGCAACCGACCGGCATCGTCGACCCACGGCACCCGGAAGAGGATCTGACGCTCAGGCTCGACGACCCGGTCGAGGATGCCGCCGTCGACGAACTGCGGATGCCGTTCGAGCACGGGCGCGATCGACTCGAGGACCTCGTGGACGGCCTGGAGGAACTCCGGCTCGTGGGGGTTGCGCGTCTCGACGGTGGAGTACACGTCGCTGACGAGGGCGGGCAGGGCAGAGAGGGTCTCGGTCATTGTGGTGCTTTCTGGCCGGAGGAGAGGAGCCGCAGCGCGTGAGGGGAAGACGGCTGCCGATGTCACCCTATCGATCCGCAGCCTCGCCACGGGAAGACCGAGATGCACGGCTCGCCCAGAGGACGACGTGCTCAGTCCCGCACGATGTCCGCCACCGCGCCCCGCAGCAGTGGATGGCGGAAGGTGAAGCCGGCGGCCGTGAGGGTCTCGGGCACCACCCACCGGCTCTTCAGCACGAGTTCGGGCTCGGTGCGCAACACCCACATGGCGGGCTCCAGCATCCACCGCGCCGCCGGCAGCCCGATCGGCATCCCCACCGCGCGGCGAAGCGTGCGCATGAGCGTGCGATTGCCGACGGGATGGGGGCTGGCGAGGTTCACCGGGCCCGCGATGTCGGCGCGGTCCGCGAGGAAGTCGATCGCCTCGAGGACGTCGTCGAGGTGGATCCAGCTGAACATCTGGCCACCGCGCGTGTGACGCCCCGGCGCACGGCCGTCGCCGGTCGGATGCGAGCCGATGCCCCGGTAGCGGCGGTGCGGGAACCAGGGTCCGTCGTACTGGGTGCCGCCGAGTCCCAGCCGGGCGAGGCGCAGCAGCAGCCCTGTCGCCGGGCCGTCGCCGAGCACGATCGCCATACGGAGTGCCACCCGGCGGGTGGCGGGGAGCTCGCCGGCGAAGAACGTGCGCTCCCACTCCTGCGCGACATCCGGCGAGAACCCGTGCCCCAGCTCTCCGGTGCTCTCGGTCTGCGGGTGGTCCATCGCGTGACGGTAGATCGTCGCGGTGGAGGCGTTCATCCAGACACGGGGCGGCGCGTCAGCCGCTTCGATGGCCTCGCGGAGCTCTCTCGTCGTGTCGACGCGGGAGCGCAGCACCTCGTCACGGTGGGCATCCGTGTAGCGGCAGTTGACGGACTTCCCGGCCAGATTGACGAGCAGATCGGCGCCCTCGAGCGCGGTGCGGATGCGGTCGGCCTCTCCCCACACCGCGTCGCCCGTGCGCCCGATGGTGCGCACGGTGTAGCCGCGCTCACGCAGGTGCGCGACGAGCGCGGTGCCGACGAAACCCCCGGCGCCGGCCACGACGGCGAGGGGCTGCTGCTCGGCGAGCGGTGTCGTCATCCGTAGAACTCCTTCTCGAACACGCGCCGTGCGACGCGCGACACCCGCATCCAGTCCTCTTCGACCGCCGTCGCCGAGCCCTCCGGGTACTCGAGGAGACGCCCGATGCCCTCCAGCTTTCGCCGGTCGGTGGGCAGGACGTCGCTCGTCTGGGCCGAGAGGAGCGTGTTGGCCGAGCGCAGCCGGCTCGCCAGCCGCCAGGCATCCGCCAGACGCGGCACCGAGGCCGCGGGCAGGATCCCCTCGGCGCCGAGCGTCGTGAGCGCGTCGGTCGTGGAGGTGGTGCGCAGCGCCGGGATGTCGTGTGCGTGCTGCAGCTGCAGCAGCTGCACGAGCCACTCGACGTCGCTGAGCCCGCCCGGCCCGAGCTTGAGGTGACGCGACGGGTCGGCGCCCTGCGGCAGTCGCTCGCTCTCGACGCGCGCCTTGATGCGGCGGATCTCGCGGAGCCCCTGGGGGTCGGCGCGCTCGGGATAGCGCTCGCGATCGGCCAGCGCGGTGAAGGCGTCGATCAGCTTGATACTGCCCGCGACGCCCCGTGCGCGCAGCAGCGCCTGCGCCTCCCACGACAGCGACCAGCGCCCGTAGTACTCGGCGTACGACTCGAGCGATCGCACGAGCGGACCGGTGCGCCCCTCGGGGCGGAGATCCGCATCGAGGTCGAGTGGCACCCGGTGGTCTTCGGAGTGGGCACGGAGCCCTTGGACGATCTTGAGCGACAGCGCGTTCGCGCGCTCGGGGTCGATCCCGTTGGCCCGGTAGACGTAGAGCACGTCCGCGTCGGAGCCGAAGCCGAGCTCGCGCCCGCCGAAGCGACCCATGGCGATCACCGAGAAGTCGAGGGCCTCGTCCTCGGGCGGCACCACTTCGCGGCGCACCGCGCGGAGCGTCGCCTGGATCGTGACGTCGGTGATCGTGGTGAGCGCGTCGGCGAGTTCCTCGATCGTCAGCACGCCGAGCACGGCCGCCATGGCGGTCCTCAGCAGTTCACGCCGCCGCAACGACCGCACGAAGGGCATGGCCGACTCGATGCTGCCGTGGCGCGCCTGGATCGCCCGCGCCTCGGTCTGCAGCGCGAGCCCGGTACGCGGGCGCAGGAGATCGAGGTCGTCGAGCCAGGCCGCCGCCTCGGGGATCCACTCCATGAGCTCGCCGATGTATCGCGAGCCGGAGAGCACCCGGGTGAGACTCTCGGCCGCCGCCGTCGAGTCCCGCAGCAGGCGCAGGAACCACGGGGTGTCCCCCAGCCGCTCGCTGATGCGCCGGAACGCGATCAGGCCGTAGTCGGGGTCGACCCCGTCGGCGAACCACCGGATCATCACGGGCATGAGGTGGCGTTGGATCGTCGCCTTGCGGCTGATGCCGCTCGTGAGCGCGGCGATGTGCCGCAGCGCGCCGGCCGGGTCGGCGAACCCGATGGCGGCCAGACGATCGTGCGCCTGCGCCGTCGAGAGGCTCCGTTCCTCCTCCGGAAGCGACGCGACTGCCGACAGCAGGGGTCGGTAGAAGAGGCGCACGTGGATGTCGCGCACCTCCCGCTTGACGCTCTCCCACTTCTCCCAGACCGCGGGGCCGCTCTCGGCCAGGCCGCTCGCCCGCGCGATGATGCGCCGCTCCTCGGGCTTCTCGGGCATGAGGTGCGTGCGGCGGAGACCGCGCAGCTGGAGGCGGTGCTCGAGCACCCGCAGGATCCGATAGTCGCGGGCGAAGACCGCCGCCTCGGCGCGTCCAATGTAGCCCTGCGCCACGAGGGCGTCCAAAGCGTCGAGGGTGGAGCGCTGGCGGATGCGGTCGTCGGTCAGGCCGTGCACGAGCTGCAGCAGCTGCACCGTGAACTCGATGTCGCGGATGCCGCCCGGCCCCAGCTTGATCTGCAGCGGCACCTCGTGCGCCGGGATGTGGTCGGTCACGCGCTCGCGCATGCGCTGCACGCTGTCGACGAAGTTCTCCCGGGCCGCGCTCGTCCAGACCTTGGGCTGGACGGCGGCGACGTACTCCTCGCCGAGCGCCAGGTCGCCCGCGAGCGGCCGAGCCTTCAGCAGCGCCTGAAACTCCCAGCTCTTCGCCCAACGGCCGTAGTACGACAGGTGCGAGTCCAGGGTGCGCACGAGCGCCCCCTGCTTGCCCTCGGGGCGCAGGTTCGCGTCGACCTCCCACAGGGGCGGCTCGATCTCGATGCTCGAGATGCCCTGCATCGTCTGCACCGCGAGCCGGGTGGCGATGTCGATGAACCTGCTCTCGCCGGACTCCTCGATGGCCTCCTCCGTCGCTCCGCACACGAAGATCACGTCAACGTCGCTGACGTAGTTCAGCTCGCGGGCGCCGGTCTTGCCCATCCCGATGATGGCGAGACGGGTGGCGGCGACCTGCTCCCGCGGGAACAGCCCGCCCGGACGGCCCTGCGAGATGCGGGTGCGCGCCACGCTGAGCGAGGCCTCGAGGGCGGCGCCTGCCGCATCCGCGAGCGCCGCCGCGACCTCGGCGAGCACCTCGACGGCGTCGGGCGCCAACAGGTCGTAGGCGGCGATGCGGGCGAGCAGCCGCCGGTACCGCACGCGCAGGGCGACCCACGCGGTCTCATCCCCCGTGGCGGCGAAGCCGTCGTCGTCGCCGACCGCGTCGCGCAGCGCGGCGAGCATCTCGGATGCCGTCGGCAGCGCACCCCCCGCGGTCACCAGATCGGCGAGTTCCTCGGGATGGCGCAGGTAGAACTCGCCGAAGCCCTCCGACGCCCCCAGCAGCGCCCACACGGCGGCGCGGCCACGATCGTCGCGCAGCACGGCGCGCGCCGCATCCGGATCCCGGCGGGCGATGTGCGCGAGCGAGCGGAGCGCGGCATCGGGGTCGGCCGCGCGCCGCAGGTCGGCCGTCACCTCGGCCCGGCTGACCCCGAGCAGCTGTGCGAACTCATCGAAGAGCGTCTCGGCCGCATCCACATCGCCGAGACCGAGGCGCACGAGATCCGTCCGCCACGACGAACGTTCCGTACCGGCCATGGCCGGGATCAGAGCATCTCGAGGTTGCTCTGCAGCTCGAACGGCGTGACCTGCGAGCGGTAGCCCGCCCACTCCTTGCGCTTGTTCAGCAGCACGTAGGTGAAGACCTGCTCACCCAGCGTCTCGGCGACGAGCTCGGAGTCCTCCATGTACTGCAGCGCCTGGTCGAGGCTCGCCGGCAGCGGCGCGTAGCCGAGAGCGCGACGCTCGGTGTCGGTCAGCGACCACACGTTGTCCTCCGCCTCGGCGGGGAGCTCGTAGCCCTCTTCGATGCCCTTGAGGCCGGCGGCGAGCATGAGCGCGTAGGCCAGGTAGGGGTTCGCCGCGGAATCGAGCGCGCGGTACTCGACACGGGACGACCCGCCCTTGTTGGGCTTGTACATCGGCACCCGCACGAGCGCGGAGCGGTTGTTGTGACCCCAGCTGATGAAGCTCGGGGCCTCATCCCCGCCCCAGAGGCGCTTGTAGGAGTTGACGAACTGGTTGGTCACGGCCGAGATCTCGTTGGCGTGACGCAGCAGGCCCGCGATGAACTGACGGCCCACCTGCGAGAGCTGGTACTGCGCGCCCTCTTCGTAGAACGCGTTGCGGTCGCCCTCGAAGAGCGACATGTGCGTGTGCATGCCGCTGCCCGGCTGTCCGCTGAGGGGCTTCGGCATGAACGTCGCGTAGACGCCCTGCTCGATCGCGACCTCTTTGATCACGGTGCGGAACGTCATGATGTTGTCGGCCGTCGCGAGGGCGTCGGCGTAGCGCAGGTCGATCTCGTTCTGGCCCGGGCCGCCCTCGTGGTGGCTGTACTCCACCGAGATGCCGAGGTCTTCGAGCATGCGCACCGAACGACGACGGAAGTCGTGCGCGGTGCCACCGGGGACGTTGTCGAAGTAGCCCGCCGAGTCGACCGGCTCGGGGCCGCCGGGGCCGTACGTGGACGACTTCAGCAGGTAGAACTCGATCTCGGGGTGCGTGTAGAACGTGAACCCGGCATCCGACGCCTTCGCGAGGGTGCGCTTGAGGACGTGACGGGGATCGGCCACGGCGGGCTCACCGTCGGGCGTCGTGATGTCGCAGAACATGCGCGCGGTCGGGTCGATCTCGCCCCGCCACGGCAGCACCTGGAACGTCGTGGGATCCGGGTGGGCCAGCAGGTCGGACTCGAACGAGCGCGTCAGCCCCTCGATGGCCGATCCGTCGAACCCGAGGCCCTCGGTGAACGCGCCCTCGACCTCGGCCGGCGCGATGGCGACCGACTTCAGCGTGCCGATCACATCGGTGAACCAGAGGCGGATGAACTTGACGCCGCGCTCCTCGATCGTGCGCAGTACGAAGTCCCGCTGCTTGTCCATGCTGTTCCTCCAGAGCCGTCCCGGCCCGATCAGGTGGTGTGTGGGGTGCGCGGGTCGCGCTCAGTCGTCTTCGTCTTCGCGGGCGTCGTCCTCAGCCCACGCAGCAGAGCGCTGTTTGATCAGCTCGGGGGCGTTCGCCGCTTCTTCCGCGGTGTCGAACGGGCCGGCGCGGTCGATGACCGGGGACTCGAATCCCCGCTCCACCTGGCCGGTGTTGAGGTTGTACCAGTACTTCTCGCTGTTTTCGCTCACCGCAGACTCCTCATCGCTGTCGCTTCGATCCTACTGATCGCAGGTGAACTCCTGGATAGGCTGAGGGCATGGCATCGGAGAAGTCCCGCGCGGTCGGCATCGACATCGGCGGAACGGGCATCAAAGGCGGAATCGTCGACCTCGAGCGCGGCGAGCTGATCAGCGACCGGATCAAGGTCTCGACCCCGGCGGGAGCGAAGCCGGACGACGTCCTCACCGCGGTCCGCACGGTGCTCGACACCCTGGGCGTCGCCGACTCCGACTACCCGCTCGGCGTCGCGTTCCCCGCGATCGTGAAGAACGGCCGCACCCTGTCGGCGGCGAACGTCTCGGACAAGTGGATCGACTTCCCCGCAGAGGAGTTCTTCGAGAAGGGCCTGGGCCGCGACATCCACTTCGCCAACGACGCGGATGTGGCCGGCGTCGCCGAGGTGCGCTTCGGCGCTGCGAAGGACGCCAAGGGCCTGACCATCCTGACGACGCTCGGCACCGGCATCGGGTCGGCAATGATCTACGACGGCACCCTCATCCCCAACTCGGAGCTCGGCCACCTGCAGCGCGCGAAGCACGGCAAGGATGCCGAGGCCTATGCCGCCTACTCGGCGATGGAGCGCGACGAGCTGTCGTGGGAGGCCTGGGCCGAGCGGCTGCAGTGGTACTACTCCCACGTCGAGTTCCTCTTCAGCCCCGACCTGTTCGTCGTCGGCGGCGGCGTGTCGAAGCACGCCGACAAGTTCCTTCACCTGCTGGATCTGCGCACGCCCATCGTGCCCGCCGTCCACCGCAACAACGCCGGCATCATCGGCGCCGCCGCGCTGTCGATCGGCGTCGCCCCGAAGCTCGAGCAGACGGTCACCGGTCAGTGATCTGAGCCCCGCCGTCACCGCACGCGGCGGCGGCGTGCGATGGCGTTCGGGCGCGTGTCCGCTCGGATCTCGGAGAAACGTGCCGTTCTCGGAGGAATCAGCCGGAATCCTCCGAGAAACGGGCGATTCTCCGAGAACGCGAGCGCGGATGCCGTGCGATCCTGCGGGACTGAGGCGAATGGGCCGGCCTGTACGAATCATTTCGATCAGCTTTTGCATTCGGGGGGAAACAACATGGTCAAGTCGGCTATCCGCAAGCTCGTGCCGAGCGAGAGGATCCCGGCGCTCCGTCGTGCGGCGGGACCGATCATGCGGCCGCTCGAGAAATGGCGTGCACGTCGCGAGTTCCTGCGAGACGCTCAGCGGTACGCGAAGTTCATGACGCCGTCAGACCCGCTGGTGTTCTCCGGGATGCCTATCGCGAACGTCGAAACTCAGCTCACGAAGGACTACAACCGCGTCGAGAAGGCCCTGACGTTCAAGGAGCCGCGGCGTCCTTTCGGTACGCACGTCGGCGACCGCATCGAGGACCTCATGCCTCGCGTCGACGCGAGGACCGAGCTTTACGCGCACGCCGCATCGTCGACGACGGCGCTGCGCGAGTGGAACGCCGGCGGCGGTGTGTCCGACGAGATCGCTCCGCTTACCGAGCCCGCTGACCGTGGGGTGAATGATCCGGAAGCGTTCTTCCTCTCCCGGCACAGTGTCCGCAACTTCAGCGACCGGCCCGTGGCGGACGAAGACCTGCAGCGTGCGGTGACTCTCGCGATGAGCGCTCCCTCCGTCTGCAACCGCCAGTCGTGGAGAGTCCGCTTCCTGCGCGACGACGCCGCGCTGAAGGCGCGGAAGTTCCAGAACGGCAACGGCGGCTTCGGGGACATCCCCGTCGTCGCGGTCGTCACGACGGATCTGTACCGGTTCTGCGGTCCGGGCGAGCGGAATCAGGCGTGGATCGACGGTGGTCTGTTTGCGATGAATCTCGTGATGGCGCTGCATTCCATCGGCATCGACAGTTGCATGCTGAACATGAGCCTCACCAACGACCGCATCGCTCGCGCCCGCGCTGCGATCGGCATCCCGGAGCACGAGGCCGTGATCATGATGGTCGCCATCGGCTATGGCGAGGAAGGTCACCGCCGCGCGCGTTCGCCGCGTCGCGCGCTCGACACGGTCATCCGATGACCCCACGGAGACCAGGGCCACGGGCACCCGCCTTCATGGGCGAAGCAGCGTGCTCGTTGCCCTCGGCGCGAGACAGTCCCTCGCCACGTGGTGTCAGGCTCTCCGATTCACAGACGCGGACGGCACACGGGTCATCTGACGATCCTCCGTCTCCACGCTCGGGCACGCCACGCGGCCGCCGTATGAGCATCGAGAGGGGCGGCCCTCGGGCAACGGCGGCGCTCTAACTCAAGGACGACGGGCAGACCGAGAAGTACTGGGATCCCGCCTGGGGCGAGCATGGTGCAGCTTCCGGGTACTGCGAACCGGCCTTAGCCGTTGAGGCGCAGAGAAGGAGGCGGTTCGATTGCCCGGCCCGCTGTTGCCTAAGATGTGGGCACATATCGGGTTGTGAGACGAACGGGATGGGCGACGCTTCAGGTCATGAATCTGGCTACGGCGCCGCACCAGGGCGACGCTGCACATTGTCGACAGCGCGTCTCGCCCTGTCACCGCGCCTCTATAGTCTGCAGTCGACGCTTGCGTCGGGCGGGCCGAGGAAAGCTCGTGAACACGGCATATGAGTCGCCGACGTGCATGATCACTCGGTTCCTGCGCTTTCGGCTCACGGCGATCGTGATGGTCTCCTGAGGTCGACGCAGCGGAATCGCGAAGAGCTCTTCATGCCCCCGGGCTGCGATGATTCCGAGCATCCGTCCGCCGGGCTCGGCGCCTAGAAGGTTCAGTTCCGCCGGCTCCCCGAACAGTTCGGTCAGGTCTAGGCGTCCCCCCAAGCTGGTCTGCATACGCATCGATGGCTTGAATCGCGCAGCCGCGCGATCGGGGATGGCCTCCGTGAAGATTCGGCCAATCTGCTCGCCCACCCAGATCGGCCTCTCCCACCGAGGTACCCCGCGTACCTCGGCCACGAGCTCTTGCCGCCTGGGGTCGGACTTGCGGAACGCGAGGGAGATAAATTTCGCGGCGACGGTGGGCACGAACCCGAAGGCGATCATCCCGAACGCCACGCCCAGCAGGACGCTCCCAATTTCAAGGGCGTAGGCGCTCATGCGAACCTCGCCGGCGCTTGCGTCGGAGCAGGTGCAATCTGGGGCTTCGCGAGCGCACCTAGCTCTCGCATTCCTGCCTCGGTTAACGTGTAGTACCGGCGAGCGGGCCGCTTCTCAAGTGCGGGGTCGATCTGCTCCCACCCATCAATCAACCAACCTTCATTGAGCAGCCTCTGGAGGATCGGGTAGAGCACTCCAGACCGAAGCCCGGAGCTGCGGCTGAGTTGGTATCCGTAATGTTGCTCTGTCGGCGCGTCCATGATGGTGCCGGCCAGCGCCACAAGTGCATTTGATCGCCTCATGACGTAAATCTACATAGGTCCTCGCCCTGACGAAAGAGCGCGCCTACGGATCGCGCGCGCGGGGAGCCTGATGCACGGTGAGTGGGGGATCCTTCGGGCTCAATTCCTCCTTCTGGGTCCGGCCCGAAAGACAGCGCCCTGACGCGTCACAGGGGTCATCATCATCGCGTCGAACACGCTCGGGTCGCGACTCGCGGCCGCCTGCCGGACACACGGATGCAAGGCCATGACGCCGACATCGTTGGTGAACTCTAGCCGCGCGCGAGTGACGAACGAGTGGTCGCCCAAGGTGGCCTGTCCAGGCGCGGGGTGCCAGCCAGCGCGTACAAGAGGCACGCGCCCACCTCGACGGCCCGTGGGCTGCAATGAGTAGTCAACAGTCGCGTGTTGGATAGCTGAGATGGCAATATCCATGCGCTCGCATCCGCTCAATCGCCGTCACGCTCACGCTCGGCGCCGCGACGGCTTTTCTCGGAATCGCCGCCCGAGTTGAGCGTCAGCAGCTCGCCGATGCGGTGTCGGCCTCCGACGAAGGGCGACGGGAGGATATCCTGCACGGCGAAAGAGGGCACGCGCCGGCGAGCCCCTGTTCGCGCTCGACGGGAGCAGCATCACTAGCCCGCGGCTACGCCACCTGTAGGGATCGACCGCGGGGTCCGCGGGACTCACACCGTGACGACAGGCATCGGGATGCATGCACCGCGGCACTATTACGCGAGCGTGCTCATCCGATCTCGCTAGCTCATGAAGCCCGTATACGGGGGCTAGGGCACACGTCGGCGACCGACACTCTCGACGCCTAGGTCAAACAGCGGATTCTGACGACCGCACGCGGGAGGCCGTCGACAGAGTTCTCGGTGATCGTGCGAATCGCTCGCGGGCTCGCGCACGAGGAACCGCCTGAAATACCAGGTCAGC
This sequence comes from Microbacterium sp. NPDC089189, assembly GCF_040685095.1. NCBI lineage: Bacteria > Bacillati > Actinomycetota > Actinomycetes > Micrococcales > Microbacteriaceae > Microbacterium > Microbacterium sp. NPDC089189. Next base: position 148,169 of record NZ_JBFBHG010000001.1, on the reverse strand, counting down.
GTCAATGAGGCGAATGGGCCGGCCTGTACGCCGGGTTCTGTCCGGGGGCCGAAGCCCCGTGGACGGTCATCTCTCTCGGCGACACGTTGCCGTGCCGCTCTAGCGGTCTACCCGGGGACTCGGCGGGCCGCGTCGTCATCCCCTGTCTGACCTTGCTCCGGACGAGGTTTACCGTGCGGGTCGCGTCACCACGACCCCGGTGGTCTCTTACACCACCCTTTCACCCTTACCCGGGTCGGAACCCGGGCGGTCTGCTCTCTGTGGCACTGTCTCGCGGATCTCTCCGGGTGGGGGTTACCCACCGTCCTGCCCTGTGGAGCCCGGACGTTCCTCGGCGCGGTTGCCCGCGACGCGACCGTCCAGCCGACCCATTCGCGTCGTCGAGTCTATCCGTCCGCCGTCACCGCGCCGCCCGCGGGCGAGACGGCCACGTCGAGGGGAAAGTCGATGGGGAAGGTGCCGAACATCCGCCGCCCCGCGGCCGTCGCGGCCTCGACGACGATGGCCGCGACCTGCTCGGCCTGCGCGGCGGGCGCGTGCACGATGACCTCGTCGTGCAGGAAGAACACCAGGTGCGCCCGGCGGGCGAACGCCGGACCCGAGCGATCGGCGGTGGGCGCGTCGACGACCGCCGGCAGCTGCGAGAGCCGGTGGCGGATCTCGGCCAGCCAGCACAGCGCCCACTCGGCCGCCGTCCCTTGCACGATGTAGTTGCGGGTAAAGCGCCCGCGATCCCGCGCCGATCGCCGTGCGCGCTCGGAGACCGCGGCATCGGTGCCCTCCTCCGTCGAGAGCGACTGCAGCGCGAGCCAGGCATCCTCGGGCGGCGGTGAACCCCGCCCCAGCCACGTCGAGACGGCACCCGCCTCTTCGCCGATGCGGGCGGCGTCGTCCACGAGGGCCATGGCGGCCGGGAACGCTCGGCGCAGCCGTGGGACGAGTCGCCCGCTGTCGCCGCTGGTCGCCCCATACATCGCGCCGAGCACCGCATACTTCGCCTCTTCGCGCGTGGCGACCGCCCCCGTCGCCACGATCCCCTCGTAGAGGTCCAGACCGCGCGCGGCCGTCGCCATCCGTGCGTCGCGCGACATCCCCGCGAGCACGCGCGGCTCCAGCTGCGCCACGTCGGCGTCGACGATGACCCAGCCGGGATCGGCGCGCATCGCCGGGCGCAGCTGCCGCGGGATCTGCAGCGCTCCCCCGCCGTTGGACGCCCAGCGTCCCGTCACGACGCCCGCCGGGATGTAGACGGGCCGGAAGCGGCCGTCACGCACCCATTCGTCGAGCCAGCCCCATCCATTGGCGCTCAGCAGTCGCGCCATCTTCTTGTACTCGAGCAGCGGCTCGACGACGGGGTGCTGCTGCTCGGCCAGCTCCCAGCGGCTCGTCGAGGCGACCATGACCCCCACGCGGTGCAGCGACCGGAGGAGCTTCGGCGGCGAGTCGAGGGATGCGGCGGGGTCGCCCAGCGCGGCGCGGACGACCGCCGCCAGCTGCTGCATCTTCTCGGGCGGCGCCCCCGACGCGGCACGCGCTCCCAGCACCTCGACGAGGATGCGCTCGTGCGCCGCGCGGTCCCACGGCAGGCCGGCGGCGTGCATCTCGGCGGCGATCAGCGCCCCCGCGGACTCGGCGTGGAGCAGGAGACGGAGCCGAGCGGCATCCGCGGCGCCGTCGGTGAGCGCGCGTTGCCGGCTCAGCTCGGCGACGAGATCGTCGACACCGAGCACCGGCCCGTCGGTGAGCGCGAACAACGCGTCGCTCACCGGCATCGGCTCGGCGGCGCGGTCCCACACGTCGGGCGCCGCCAGCCGTGCCGCAGCGTCGACCAGGGGGCTCAGACGCAGGATGCGGCGCGACAGACGCAGATCCCAGGCGCGATCGACGCGCGTGCCCGCCGCGAGGAACTCGGGGTAGACGGCGGCCGTGTCGGCCCAGACCCATCGGGTGTCGGGCCGCGACGACACCGCCCCCGCGACATCCGCGGGGTTCCAGGCGGCACGGCCGAGGACCGTGCCGTCGGCATCGAGATCCACGACCTCGGATCCCGCCCTGATCGTCCAGGCGGGGGCGGCCTCAACGGCCGCGGCGCGCATCGCCCGTCGGGCCGATCACAGCCCCGACTCGTCGGTGCGCACCAGGATGCAGTCGCACTGCGGGCAGGTGACGACCACGTCGTCGGCCGCCTGGCGGATGACGCCCAAGTCTGTGCCCGCCAGCATCATGTGGCAGCCGCCGCAGGTGCGGGCGTGCAGCAGGGCGGCCCCGGCGCTGCGCTGCGCGACACGCTCGTAGAGCGCCAGCAGATCGGCGGGAAGCCCCGCGGTGACGGCCGCGCGATCGCGGTCGAGCTGCTCCCCCTGCGCCGTGGCGGCAGCGATGGCGTCCTTCGCCGCCGCGGACAACGCGGAGCCCTCGTCGTTCGTCGCGGTGACGGCCGTCTGCTGCTCGGCGACGGCGAGCTCGGCGGCGTCGATGCGCTCCATGAGCTCGAGCTGCGTCTCTTCGAGCTCGTCCTGGCGGCGCGTGAGCGAGGCGAGCTCGTGCTCGATGCTGACGGCGTCCTTGGCGCTGGCGGTCGTCGCCAGCAGCGCGTTGTCGCGGTCGCGACGCGCCACGACGACGGCCACATCCGATTCGATGCGGCGGAGCTCGATGCGAAGGTCGTCGACCACGCCCTGTCGCGCGGCCAGCTCCTGCCCCAGCACCTGGCGTGCGGCGCGCAGCTCGGCCACGCGGGCGGCCTGCGGAGGGTTGCGACGTGCGTGATCGGCCTGGGAACGGCGGGCGTCGATGTCTGCGAGGTCGAGCAGGCGCAGTTGGTCGGAGGGGGCGGCGTTCACCCCTCCAACCTACGCCAGGCGGACGACGCCGATGCGGCACGCCGCGTGAACGACTGTTACCCCCCGTGTCGACCATCGTGCCCGCGGCCGCCATGATCGTTAGTTTCAGAATTCGACCCGCACCGGAGAGGATTCCGCATGACCACCGCCGTCGCATCCGGCAGCGTCACCTCGGCATCATCCGCCCTGCCCGCCGCCCGTGTCCGCTTCGAGGGCGTCGGACGCACGTTCGGCACGCACACCGTGCTGCAGGACATCGATCTCACCGTGGCGCCGGGCGAGCTGGTCGCCATCCTCGGCGCCTCCGGCTCCGGCAAGTCGACGCTGCTGCGCATCGCTGGCGGACTCGACTCCGCCAGCGAGGGGCGCGTCCTCATCGACGACGAGCCGGTCACCGGCATCGACCCGCGCGTGGCCGTGGGGTTCCAGGAGCCGCGCCTGCTGCCGTGGCGCTCGGTGGCCGAGAACATCGCGCTGGGGCTGCCGCGAGGCCTGTCGCGTCCCGAGCAGAGCGAGCGGATCGCCGCGCTACTCTCCCTCATCGGCCTGACCGACTTCGCCGACCACCGCCCCCGTCAGATCTCCGGCGGCATGGCCCAGCGCACCTCGCTCGCCCGCGCGCTCGCGCGTCGCCCCGGCGTGCTGCTGCTCGACGAGCCGTTCGGCGCCCTGGACGCCCTCACGCGACTGCGGATGCAGGACCTGCTGCTCTCCGTGCTCGGCGAAGCGCCCACGACGACACTGCTCGTCACGCACGACGTCGACGAAGCACTGCAGGTCGCCGACCGGATCATCGTGCTCGGCACCGATCCGGACCGCCCGGGTGCCCGCATCCAGCAACTGCTGACCGTTCCCGGCGACCGCCCGCGCGACCGCGGCTCGGCACAGCTCGCCGAGATGCGCGCCGACCTGCTGGGCGCGCTCGGCATCGACCGTCACGCGCACTGAACCCCCTTCCTGCTCTTCGTCCCTTTCCACAGCAATCGAGAGGCTCCCCCATGTCCCGTCCCCGTCGTCATCTCGCCCTCGCGGCCGGCGCCGTCGTCGCCGCGCTCGCCCTGTCCGGCTGCGTCGCCGGCGAAGGCTCCAGCTCCGAGCCCGCCGCCGCGTCGGCCGATCCGGCCGGCACCACGATCAACATCGACTGGGCCACCTACAACCCGCTGAGCCTCATCGTGAAGGACCAGGGATGGCTCGAGGAGGCCGGCTACACCGTCAACTGGGTCCAGTCGCTCGGCTCCTCCAAGGCCAACGAGGCCCTCCGCGCGGGCGCCATCGACTTCGGCTCGACCGCCGGGTCCGCGGCGCTCCTCGCCCGCGCGAACGGCGCCCCGCAGCAGATCGTGGATGTGGTGGCGCAGCCCGAGTGGTCGGCGCTCGTCGTCCCCGCCGACTCCGAGATCACCTCGGTCGAAGACCTCAAGGGCAAGCGCGTCGCCGCCGCGCTCGGCACCGACCCGTACTTCTTCCTCGTGCAGGCGCTCGAAGCGAACGGCCTCTCGATCGACGACGTCACCGTCGAGAACCTGCTTCACCCCGACGGATGGGCAGCGCTCCAGGCCGGCTCGGTCGACGCCTGGTCGGGTCTCGACCCGATCATGGCCACGGCGGAAGCGGGCGGCGCGCAGCTGCTCTACCGCGACCTGGACCTCAACTCCTACAGCGTCCTGAACGCGACCGAGTCGATCATCTCCGACAGCCCCGAGGTCGTGCAGGCCGTCGTCGACGCGTACGAGCGCGCCCGCGAATGGGCACTCGCGAACCCCGAGGAGACCGCGCAGATCCTCGCGGACGCCGCCGTCATCGACCTCGCCGTCGCGCAGAAGGTCATCGAGGAGCGCGAGGGCCTCGACGTCGACCCGGTGCCCGGCGAGGCACTGGCCAACATCCTCGCGCCGATCGGCGTCATCCAGGTCTCGCTGGGCGACGTGGCATCTCAGGATGCGATCGACACCGCACTCGAGACGCTCTTCGCCCCCCAGTTCGCCGAGAACGCCGCCGGCTGACCCGGCGACCACAGGAGACGACGATCATGAGCGCGACCGGCACGGCTCCCGCCGCACGTTCCGCCGCCGAGGCCACGACCGCACGGGGGCTGCTGTCCCGACCCGCCGTGCAGATCGCGCTGGGCGCGGTGCTGCCGGTCGTGCTCCTGATCGTCTGGTTTCTGATCACGCTCCCCGGCGCGCCCCTCGTCCCGCCGTACAAATTCCCCAGCCCCGCCGCGGTCGTGGAGGCCGGCATCGGTCTGGCCGAACGCGGCGAGCTGTGGCAGTTCACCGCGATCTCCCTGCAGCGCGTGTTGCTCGGTTTCGCAGCGGGTGCCCTGCTCGGCATCGCGATCGGCGGACTCGTCGGGCTGTCGCGCTTCTGGAACATCGTGCTCGATCCGACGCTCGGCGTGATCCGCGCGGTGCCGAGCCTCGCGTGGGTGCCGCTGCTGATCGTGTGGTTCCAGATCGGCGAGGAATCGAAGATCATCCTCATCGCGATCGGCGCGTTCTTCCCGGTCTTCACGACCGTCTCGCTCGCGCTGCGCCACGTCGACGCGCACCTGGTCGAACTCGGGCGTTCGTTCGGCTTCACCGGCCTACGGCTCTTCTTCACCGTGCAGTTGCCGGCCGTCCTGCCCGCGCTCTTCTCGGGATTGCGCCTCGCCCTCGTGCAGGCCTGGCTGTTCCTCGTCGCGGCCGAGCTGATCGCCGCATCCATGGGTCTCGGCTTCCTGCTCTCGCGTGGACAGCAGACCGGCCGGATCGATCAGATCGTGCTCGCGATCATCCTGCTCGCCGTGCTGGGCAAGATCACCGACTCGCTGCTGGGCCTCGTGCAGCGCTGGGCCGTGCGCCGCTGGGGCTGACACCTCTCCTCTCTCCTCCCCCGAGCCGCGTCGACCGGATTCCGGCGGCTCCCTGTGGAGAATCCCTGCGCCGCCGTCGCACGCCGAACTACCGTGTCGGGCATGCGACGGCGCCTCACCCCCGCTCTCGCCGCCACCGCGGCGCTCATCGGTGCGCTCGTGTTCAGCGGATGCACGACCCCCACCCCCTCACCCACCCCGACCCCGACGGGCTTCGCGTCGGAGGCGGAGGCGTTCGCCGCCGCCGAGGCGACGTACCGGGAGTATGTGGATGCGGTAAATGCGGTGGATCTGAGCGACCCCGCGACGTTTGAGTCGTTGTTTGCCATGACCTCGGGCGAGATCAACTCGTCCGACCGCGAGACGTACTCCGGATGGCACGCAGATGGCGTGACAATTGTCGGCGACAGTTTGGCCGCCGAAGTGACGCCGAAGCAGTGGGCTTCGGGCGAGGTAATCCTCTCTGTCTGTTACGACGTCTCGGCCGTCGATGTCGTCGACGCCGAAGGCCGCTCCATGGTCTCCCCAGATCGACCGCCGCGACAGCCCCTGCTCGTCACAATCTCCGAGAATCATGTGACGGCCATCGAACCCGACACGAGTGTCGGAACATGCTGACCGCCATCGGCTGGCCGCTGAGCCTGCTCCTCCTCCTCGGTCCGGCCGCGATGAGTTCACAGGGAGGGTGCGACTCCGGAGCACCGCTCGTCGGTGGATGCACGATCGACAACGACGGCAGCCAGGTGGATATCGGCGGAGGTGGGACACGCCCGGGCGGTGAGACGGGCGGCGGCGAGTTCGAGGCGGGTGTGCCCGAGATCAACCCGATCGACACGTGGCGCACCGACGAGTTCGGCAACGCGATCCCGCCCGGATGTCTGACGTTCCTCTGCCGTGGCGGCTATGGCGTCGAGGTCATCCCCGACGTCACCCTTGCCGACCTGGCGTCGTTCCGCCCCGCCGCCCCGGGGTTCGCGGTCGAACCCGGTGGGCTCGGTGTGGCGGGGCTGCCGACCAATCTGGTGGCGTCGGCCTCCGCCCACAGCATTCCCGGCACGCTGTTCGACCGACCGGTGACGGTGCACTTCACGCCGACGCGGTTCACCTTCGGGCACGGTGACGGCACGAGCGCCACGACGTCGAGCGGTGGGTCGACCTGGGCCGCGCTCGGGCAGGCGCAGTTCACCCCGACACCCACGAGCCACGTGTATGCCACGCCCGGCACATACGCCGTCACGACGACGGTCGGGTACTCGGCGGTGGCCGACTTCGGCACCTTCGAGCGGCCCGTGACGGGCCTCGTGACCGCGGGCACCGGCCCGCAGAACGTGCGGATCCTCGATGCGCGCACCGCCCTGGTCGATCAGACCTGCGCCGAGAACCCGACCGGCCCCGGCTGCTGAGCCGCCCGCGCTGCATCGGTAGACTCGCTCTCGAAGGGCCTTTAGCTCAGCTGGTAGAGCGCCACGTTTACACCGTGGATGTCGTCGGTTCGATCCCGGCAGGGCCCACCATCCCCGCGCCACCCTCCCGGCACCCCGCGCGCACCCCACCCCCTCCGAACCGCGAGACAGCACTCTCGCGCCGAGACGGTGGGTTAAACCCGCTGTCTCGGCGCCGAAGTGCTGTCTCGCGGGTCGATGGGGTGGGGCGGGGCGACCGGCGGGGGCTGGCGACTCGCTAAGCTGGCGGATGGTGCGTTGTCCGTGGCAAACAAGGCCTGCACCGATCCGATGGTTCTTTCCGGCAAGACCTGCCGAGCGATGAAAGGTGTCACGTGACTGTCAACGAACAGGATCCGTACTCCCAGGGCCCCCTAGACGCCGACCCGGAAGAGACCGCCGAATGGCGTGAGTCCCTCGAGCAGCTCGTTCAGGCGAAGGGTCGTGGCCGCGGCCGCGAGATCATGCTGAGCCTGCTGCACTCGTCGCGCGAACTGCAGCTGAATGTGCCGCAGGTTCCCACCACCGACTACATCAACACGATCGCGCCGGAGAACGAGCCCGCCTTCCCGGGCGACGAAGAGCTCGAGCGCCGCTACCGCCGCTGGATCCGCTGGAACGCTGCACTCACCGTGCACCGCGCGCAGCGCCCCGGCATCGGCGTGGGCGGGCACATCTCGACGTACGCGTCGTCGGCCTCGCTCTACGAAGTCGGTTTCAACCACTTCTTCCGGGGTCTCGACGACCCATCCGGCGGAGACCAGATCTTCATCCAGGGTCACGCCTCCCCCGGCATCTACGCCCGCTCCTTCCTCGAGGGACGCCTGACCGAGCAGCAGCTCGACGGCTTCCGCCAGGAGAAGTCGAAGGCTCCCGACGGCATCCCGTCCTACCCGCACCCGCGCCTCATGCCGGAGTACTGGCAGTTCCCGACGGTGTCGATGGGTATCGGCCCGATCAACGCCATCTACCAGGCGATGGCGAACAAGTACCTCACCAACCGCGGCATCAAGGATCTCTCCAACTCCCGCGTCTGGGCCTTCCTCGGCGACGGCGAGATGGATGAGGTCGAGAGCCGCGGTCAGCTCCAGGTCGCTGCCAACGAGGGTCTCGACAACCTGACCTTCGTCATCAACTGCAACCTGCAGCGTCTGGACGGCCCCGTCCGCGGCAACGGCAAGATCATCCAGGAGCTCGAAAGCTTCTTCCGCGGTGCCGGCTGGAACGTCATCAAGGCCGTCTGGGGCCGCGGATGGGACGAGCTGCTCGCCAAGGACAGCGACGGCGCGCTCGTGAACCTCATGAACACGACGCCCGACGGCGATTTCCAGACCTACCGCGCCGAAGACGGCGGATTCATCCGCGATCACTTCTTCGCACGCGACGAGCGCGCCGCCAAGCTCGTCACCGACTGGTCGGACGACGACATCTGGGGCAAGCTGCGCCGTGGTGGCCTCGACTACACCAAGGTGTACGCGGCCTACAAGGCAGCCACCGAGCACAAGGGCCAGCCCACCGTCATCCTCGCGAAGACGATCAAGGGCTACGGTCTGGGTCACCACTTCGAGGGACGCAACGCGACCCACCAGATGAAGAAGATGACGCTCGAGGACCTGAAGAACTTCCGCGACTCGATGCGCATCCCGATCACGGACGCCCAGCTCGAGGAGAACCCCTACGAGCCGCCGTACTTCAACCCCGGCCCGCAGGACGAGACGATCCAGTACATGCAGGAGCGTCGCCGCGCGCTCGGCGGGTACCTCCCGGAGCGTCGCAGCCACCACGTCGGACTCCAGCTGCCCGACGAGAAGGCGTACGCGCTGCCCAAGAAGGGCTCCGGAACGCAGCAGATCGCCACGACCATGGCGTTCGTCCGACTGCTGAAGGACCTGCTGCGCTCGAAGGACTTCGGTCACCGCATCGTGCCGATCATCCCGGATGAGGCGCGCACCTTCGGTATCGACGCCTACTTCCCCACGGCGAAGATCTACAACCCGAACGGGCAGAACTACACCTCCGTCGACCGCGAGCTGCTGCTGGCGTACAAGGAGAGCCCGCAGGGACAGATCCTGCACGTCGGCATCAACGAGGCGGGCGCCGTCGCGGCGTTCACCGCGACCGGCACGTCGTACGCCACGCACGGCGAGCCGCTCATCCCGGTGTACGTCTTCTACTCGATGTTCGGCTTCCAGCGCACCGGTGACGCCCAGTGGGCCGCCGGCGACCAGATGGCCCGAGGCTTCATCATCGGCGCCACCGCCGGCCGCACCACCCTCACGGGTGAGGGCCTGCAGCACGCCGACGGCCACTCGCCGCTGCTCGCGTCGACGAACCCGGCCACCGTCGCGTACGACCCGGCCTACGGCTACGAGATCGCGCACATCATCCGCGCGGGCCTCGAGCGCATGTACGGCGGGGAGCACGAAGACCCGAACGTCATGTACTACCTGACGGTCTACAACGAGCCCTACGTGCAGCCGGCCGAGCCGGAGAACGTGGATGTCGACGGCATCCTGCGCGGCATCCACCGCGTGGCCGAGGGTCACGGCGAGGGCAACCGCGCGCAGATCCTCGCGTCGGGTGTGGCCGTGCCGTGGGCGATCGAGGCACAGCAGCTGCTGCGCGACGACTGGGGCGTGAGCGCCGACGTCTGGTCGGTCACGTCGTGGTCCGAGCTGCGCAACGACGCCCTGGCGGCCGAGGAGCACAACTTCCTCCACCCCGAGGCGGAGCCCCGCACGTCGTACCTGACCGAGAAGCTCCGCGGCATCGACGGCCCCGTCGTCGGCGTCAGCGACTTCATGCACGCCGTGCAGGACCAGATCCGCCAGTGGGTGCCGAACCGGTACCTGACCCTCGGCGCCGACGGGTTCGGCTTCTCCGACACCCGCGCCGCCGCGCGTCGCTTCTTCAAGATCGACGGCCCCTCGATCGTCGTGCGGACCCTCCAGGGTCTCGCGGATGAGGGACGCGTCGACCGCGCGGTCGTCGCCCAGGCGATCGAGAAGTACCGCCTGCACGACGTCAACGCCGGCACCACCGGCAACGCCGGCGGCGAGAGCTGAGAATGGCCAGATCCCCGGATCCCGCAGAAAAGGCGGAGACACTCGCGTGGCTTCGTCGGATCTCCGGGGATCTGGCAACCGTCATCATCAAGCGACTCGAAGAGACGCTGCCCTGGTACGCGGCCATGCCGCCCGGGCGGCGCTCTTCGGTCGGCTTGGTGGCGCAGGCGGGGATCACCTCGTTCATCGAGTGGTACGACGACCCCACCGCGACACCGCGGATCGCGGCCGACATCTTCGCCGCCGCTCCGCGTGAGCTGCTGCGTTCGGTGAGCCTGCAGCAGACGCTGCAGCTCACCCGCGTGACGGTCGAGATGACCGAGGAACGCGTCGCCGGTCGCGGCGAGGACCTGCGCGAGGCGATGCTGCTCTACTCGCGCGAGGTCGCCTTCACCGCCGCCGACCTGTACGCGCGCGCCGCCGAGGCGCGTGGTCTCTGGGACGCACGACTGGAAGCCCTCGTCGTCGACTCCATCCTCACCGGCGAAGCGGATGAGGAGCTCCCCAGCCGCATCGCCGCCCTCGGTTGGCACGGGCACGGCGAGGTCTCGGTCCTCGTCGGCACCACGCCGCCGCAGTTCGACGTCGACCAGTTGCGCCGCATGGCCCGCAAGCTCGGCGTCGACGTGCTCGTCGGGGTGCAGGGCTCGCGCCTGGTGCTCGTCATCGGCCGCACCGATCCGGCTCTCCGTGCCGGCGGAGACGAACAGGGCGAGCTCTCCTTCCCCGAGATCGCCCGCCGGCTCGAACCCGGCTTCGGCGAGGGCCACCTCGTGCTCGGCCCCACGGTCCCCGCGCTCGTCGACGCCAGCCAGAGCGCCCGCGCCTCGCTCGCCGGGTTCGCCGTCGCGCGGGCGTGGCGCAACGCCCCGCGCCCCGTGGAGGCAGACGACCTCCTGCCCGAGCGCGCCCTCGCCGGCGACCCGCTCGCCAAGCACACGTTGGTGGAACGCATCTACCGACCGCTGCGGGCGCACAGCCAGGACCTGGTCACCACCCTCTGGAGCTACCTCGACAACGGGCGCTCGCTCGAGGCGACCGCCCGCGAGCTGTTCGTCCACCCGAACACCGTGCGCTACCGCTTGAAGCGGGTCTCGGACGTCATCGGGTGGGATGCCACGGGCCCGCGCGAGGCGCTCATCCTGCAGACCTCGCTCATCCTGGGGGCCATCGGCACCGACACGACACGTCGCCGATCCGCCTCGACACGCCGTCCCCGCTGACATTTATGGGATATCTGCAAAGGAAGTCCGCTTTCTTGTGGCGTCATCGCCAGAAGTCCCGCCCAGACCTTGGCAGGATAGACAGGTGATCATCGGTCTCTTCCCCGGGCAGGGCTCCCAGACCCCGGGGTTCCTCTCCCCCTGGCTCGAACTCGACGGCATCGCCGAGCGGCTCGCCGCGTACTCCGACGCGGCCGAGGTCGATCTGCGCGCGGCCGGCACCGAATGGGATGCCGACGCGATCCGCGACACCAAGGTCGCACAGCCGCTCATCGTCGCCGCGAGCCTGCTGTCCTGGCACGCGCTCGTCGCGCGCACCGACACGGGTGTCACCGGCGTCGCGGGCCACTCCGTCGGAGAGATCGCCGCCCTCGCCGCCTCCGGCGTGCTGACCGACGACGAGGCGCTGCGCCTGGTCGGCATCCGTGGCCGCGCCATGGCCGATGCCGCCGCGCAGGCCGAGACCGGCATGAGCGCCGTCCTAGGCGGCGACGAGGAGGCCGTGCTGGCCCGCCTCGCCGAGCTCGACCTCACGCCCGCCAACTACAACGGCGGCGGGCAGATCGTCGCCGCGGGCGCGCTCGGCGCTCTCGCCGCGCTGTCGGCCGAGGCCCCGCGCGCGACCCGCGTCATCCCCCTGCAGGTCGCCGGCGCGTTCCACACCCGCTACATGCGTCCCGCCGTCGATGTGCTCGCCGAGGCCGCCCGCGCGCTGACGCCGAACGATCCCGCGCTGACGTTGTGGTCCAACTCCGACGGCGCGCAGGTGGCCGACGGCACGCGGGCCCTCGATCTGCTGGTCGGCCAGGTGGCCTCGCCGGTGCGATGGGACCTGAACATGGCCGCGTTCACCGCAGCCGGCGTGACGGGCCTCATCGAGTTCGCCCCGGCCGGCACGCTGACCGGACTCGCCAAGCGCGCGCTCCGGGGTATTCCCGCCGTCGCGGTGAAGACCCCCGACGACCTGGATGCGGCCGTCGCCCTGTTGAACGAGGAGAAGGCATGACAGCCCCCGTCTTGCGCCAGAGCACCGGCCCCGCCTACACGCGGATCCTGGCCTACGGTGCCGCGCGCGGCGAGAACGCCGTTCCCAACGACGACCTGGTCGGTCCGATCAACTCGTCCGACGAGTGGATCCGCCAGCGCACCGGCATCGTGACACGCACGCGCGCCGACGCGTCCACGAGCGCGCTCGATCTCGCCACCGCCGCGGCGGCCGAGGCCGTCCAGCGCTCGGGCGTCGCCCCGGAGCTCATCGACCTGGTGATCGTGGCGACGATCAGCAACGTTCGTCAGACGCCGTCGATGTCGGCCGTCGTCGCCGACCGCATCGGGGCGAACCCTGCGGCGGCCTATGACGCCAACGCCGCGTGCGCGGGCTTCACGTACGGTGTGGCGCAGGCCGACGCCCTCATCCGTGCCGGCGCCGCCCGGTACGCGGTCGTCATCGGCGCCGAGAAGCTCTCGGACGTCGTCGACCCCACCGACCGCACGATCTCGTTCCTGCTGGGCGACGGCGCGGGAGCGGTCGTGGTCGGCCCCAGTGACACTCCGGCGATCGGCCCCACCGTCTGGGGATCCGACGGCTCCAAGGCGGATGCCGTGGGCATGGACTCGACGCTGGTCGAGTTCCGCGACGGCACCGCCGCCTGGCCGACGCTCCGCCAGGAGGGCCCCACGGTCTTCCGCTGGGCCGTCTGGGAGATGGTCAAGGTCGCCCGCCAGGCGCTCGACGAGGCCGGCGTGACCGCATCCGATCTCGCCGCCTTCGTGCCGCATCAGGCCAACATGCGCATCATCGACGAGTTCGCCAAGCAGCTGGGTCTTCCCGAGACCGTGGTCATCGGCCGCGACATCGAGACCACCGGCAACACCTCGGCGGCCTCGATCCCCCTCGCGACGCATCGCCTGCTCGAAGAGCACCCCGAGCTCAGCGGCGGACTCGCCCTGCAGATCGGGTTCGGTGCCGGACTCGTGTTCGGCGCCCAGGTGGTCGTCCTCCCGTGAGGACGGGGCGCCCGCCCCTAGACTGATTCGCGGTTCACGACCCCCCAGCCATAGACATAAGGAGACATCATGGCTTTCACCAACGACGAGGTCCTCGCCGGACTCGCCGAGCTCATCACGGACGAGACGGGTATCTCGGCCGACGAGGTCGCGCTCGAGAAGTCGTTCACCGACGACCTCGACATCGACTCGATCTCGATGATGACGATCGTCGTCAACGCAGAAGAGAAGTTCAGCGTCACCATCCCGGACGACGAGGTCAAGAACCTCAAGACCGTCGGCGACGCCGTCACCTTCATCACCTCGAACCAGGCGTGATCCGCCGCGGTGGGGGCGCTGAGCCCCCACCGCATCGACCCAGAGAGCGAACATGAGCACGACCCGCATCGTCGTCACCGGCATCGGCGCCTCCACCCCCCTCGGGGGCACCGCACCGGAGAGCTGGTCCGCCCTGCTGAACGGCGTCTCCGGCGCCCGCACGCTCGAGCACGAATGGGTGGAGAAGTACTCCCTGCCCGTCACCTTCGCCGCCGAGGCGATCGTGCGTCCCAGCACCGTCCTCGAACGTCCCGTCGCCAAGCGGCTCGACCCGGCGTCGCAGTTCGCCATGGTCGCCGCGATGGAGGCGTGGGCGGATGCCGGGAGCCCCGACGTCGACCCCGAACGCCTGGGAGTCGACTTCGCGACCGGCATCGGCGGCGTGTGGTCGCTTCTCGACGCCTGGGACACCCTGCGCGAGAAGGGCCCCCGACGCGTCCTTCCGATGACCGTCCCCATGCTCATGCCGAACGCGGCGGCCGGCAACCTGTCGCTGCACTTCGGCGCCCGTGCGTTCGCACGCACCGTCGTCAGCGCGTGCGCGTCGAGCACCGAGTCGATCGTGAACGCCGTCGAGCACCTGCGGTCCGGCCTCGCCGACATCGTCATCGCCGGCGGCACCGAGTCGGCGATCCACCCGATCACGATGGCGTCGTTCGCATCGATGCAGGCACTCTCGAAGCGCAACGACGACCCGTCGACCGCCTCGCGGCCCACCAGCATCGACCGCGACGGCTTCGTCATGGGCGAGGGCGCCGGCGCACTCATCCTCGAGACCGAGGAGCACGCGCGTGCCCGCGGCGCGAAGATCTACGCCGCCGTCGTCGGCGGCGGCGTGACCGCGGACTCGTACCACATCACCGCCAACGACCCCGAGGGCGTCGGCGCGGCCCGTGCCGTGCGGCTGGCGCTCGACATGGCCGGCGCATCGCCGGACGACGTCACGCACATCAACGCGCACGCCACCTCGACCCCGGTCGGCGACCCCAACGAGTACCAGGCGCTCAAGACGGTCTTCGGCAGCCGGGTCGATGAGATCCCGGTCTCCGCCACGAAGGCGTCCACCGGCCACCTGCTCGGCGGCACGGGTGCGTTGGAGGCCATCTTCACGGTGCTCGCCATCGGCGCGCGCCAGGCTCCGCCGACGATCAACCTCACGACGCAGGATCCCGCGGTGCCGTTCCGCGTCTCCGGCGAGGTGCAGGATCTCGGCTCCGGCGACCAGCTGGCCATCAGCAACTCGTTCGGCTTCGGCGGACACAACGCGGTGGCGGCTTTCGCCAGCGTGTGAGCCGTTCCACCACGAAGGGCCCGGGGTGCTCCCCGGGCCCTTCGTCGTCGCTCTTCTCTTCTCGGGTGGCGGTTCGCGTTCCCAGCGCCGGGGATGATCCATCCGACATCCGGTAGTGGCGCCCCGCCACCCGAAACCTCGGTCAGCCGACCTTGTGCAGCCAGACCACGGGCACTTCGTCGCCCGCGTGACGGAACGGCTCGAGCTCTTCGTCCCACACCGCACCGAGTGCGACGTCGAGCTCACGACGGAGCTCGACCGGGTCGCCCGCGGCGATCTCGATCGCGTATCGGATGCGGTCCTCGCCGATCACGACGTTGCCGGCGGTGTCGGTCTGCGCGAAGTGGATACCCAGGTCCGGCGTGTGCATCCAGCGGCCGCCGTCGGTGCGCGCGGTGGGGTCCTCGGACACCTCGAAGCGCAGGTGCTCCCATCCGTGCATCGCGCTGGCCAGGGCCGCCCCCGTACCGTCGGGAGCCTCCCAGAAGAACTCCATACGCCGGCTGCCGGGCAGGACCGGCTGGTCGGACCAGTCGAAGTTCACGGCGCGACCGAGGACGCGCCCGACCGCCCACTCGAGGTGGGGGCACAACGCTTTCGGCGCCGAGTGGACGTAGACCACTCCGCGCGCCATGTGTGCAGCCATTTCATCTCCGATCATCAGGTGCGTCTTCCCCTACGACCTGAACCCGGAGTGGGCTGTGTTGTGCGTTCTTTCGGCAATTATCACCGGCCCTCTCGAAAATCACAAGTCTGTAACTCTCCTGAGAGCCCCTGTCCACAAGGCTTCGATGGGGCGGGGCTCACTCGGGTAGCGTCGAGGCACGTCCCGCAGAGGAGCATGCACGTGATCGAATTGACCATGTCCCCCACCGCCCGACGGTCGTCGACGTCGATGAACATGGTGATCGCGGCCCTGTTCGGCCTCATCCTCATCGTCCCGGGCGTGGTGATGGTCGCGGTCGGACTCCCCCTCGGGTGGCTCTATCTGGCGCTGGGGCCCGTGATGATCGGGCTGACCGCCCTGCTCGTGCGGCGGCAGAACGGCAACTCGCTGCTGCGGTTCGGCGACGGGACCTACACGCTGCGGGGACTGGGACGCGAGAAGCGCTTCACCGTGGACGACGTCGAACGCGTCGTCACGGTCTCGCGCATGGGCCTCGGCGCCCTCGGCGAGACGCACCATCTGATCGTCGTCGGTCGCGACCGACGCCTGCTCATCCTGGTGGGCTACATGTGGTCGATCGAGCAGATGACGCAGCTCAGCGACGACCTGGTCGGCCGCGGTGTACCCCTCTACCCTTTCCCGCAGCCGATCACTCCCGCCCAGCTCCGGGCTGTCGACCGGCGCTTGATCCCGTTCATCCAGGCGCACCCCGTGGCGAGCGGCCTGCTGATCGGCCTCGGCGCCTTGATGCTGATCATCGTGATCTTGCTGATCCTGGTGTTCATCCTGGTCGCGCTCAGCTAGGCGCCCGGGCACTCGACCGGGGCATCGCGCGGACGGACGGCATCCGTGCCCGGTCGCTCGGGACGGACGGTGGTAGGGCGGGTGGGACTTGAACCCACGATCGTCGGGTTATGAGCCCGCTGCCTTGACCAGCTTGGCCACCGCCCCCTGCGCCGAAAATCCTACCGCGCGGAGCCCGGCGACTCGGAACCGCGCTCGAACGGCAGCTCACGGCTGTCGCTGATCACCTGCGGGTGATTGCGGGTGAGCGAGATGACACCGTAGACGGCGATCGCTCCGGCGACGGCGAAGCCGACGAGCGCGAGCGGCCCGGCGGTCGCCGCCTCCTGCAGGATGACGAGGCCGATGACCACGGCGACGATCGGATCGATGACCGTGAGGCCGGCGATCACGAGATCGGGCGGGCCCACCGAGTAGGCGGTCTGCACGAAGTAGGCGCCCAGCGTGACGGCGACGAGCAGGCCCAGGATGCAGAGGATCGACAGCCACCCGAAGTCGCCGCTCTGGATGTTCTTGATGACGACCTTGGCGAGCGTGGCCACGAAGGCGTACAGGATGCCGGCTGCGGCGATGTAGAAGAGCGGGCGCGCGTGCTTGCGCATCCAGAACCACCAGCTGAGCGCGAACACGACGACGACGATAACCAGCAGGCCCAGGATCGTCAGCAGTTCGGTCTCGGAGATGGGCTGTTCGGTGGCGACGAACGCGGCGATGGTGACGAAGATCAGGATGCCGCCGACGCAGGCGATGATCGACCGGATCGACGACGCGGTGGGCTTGTGACCCGAGACCCGGGCGTTGAGCAGTGTCGTGATCACGAGCGACACCGCGCCGAGCGGCTGCACCAGGATGAGCGGCGCGAAGGCGAGAGCGGTCAGCTGACACGCGATGCCGAGGCCGAGCATGACGCCACCCGCCACCCAGGAGGGGCGCCGCAACAGCTGCAGCAGCTGTCCGCCGCTCAGCCCGCTGTTGCCCTGGGCGTCAGAGAGCCGCTCCACCTTCATGACGCCACGGTGCTGGTACTGCGCGCCGAACGACATGAACACCGCGCCGAGCAGAGCCAGCGGGATGCCGATCAGGATCGCCGGGTCGCGGAAGACGCCGATGAGGTCGTCGGCCACGTCGTTGATGTTCACTCCGGCCCACAGCACCCTTAGACACTAACGGCAGCGGGCCACTCGGTAGGCTTTGACACGTGGCAGTCCTTCCGATTCGCATCATGGGTGACCCCGTGCTGCACTCCCCCGCATCCCCCGTCGAGTCCGTGACGGACGAGATCCGCACCCTGGTGGCGGACATGTTCGAGACGATGGACGCCGCGCCCGGCGTCGGTCTCGCCGCGCCCCAGGTCGGCGTGGGCCTGCGGATCTTCACGTACACCTACGAGGACGACGAGGGCGCCCCCTGGCGCGGCGTCGTGATCAACCCCGAACTGTGGATCGTGCCGCTGGAGCCGGGGATCCCCGACCCCGACGACGAGTCCGAGGGCTGCCTGTCATTCCCCGGCGAGCGGTTCCCGCTGCGCCGCGCGGAGCGTGCGCGGCTCACCGGCACCGACCTCGACGGAGCCCCCGTCGACATCACGGTCGACGGATGGCGCGCGCGTATCCTGCAGCACGAGTTCGACCACCTCGACGGCATCCTCTACGTCGACCGTCTCGACGACGGCGACTGGAAGACCACGCAGAAGATCGCGAAGAAGCGGGGATGGGGACGCCCGGGAGCCTCGTGGCTCCCGGGCGTCGACAACCTCGAAGGCTGATCAGACGGTCGGCTCTGCGGGTGCCGCGGCAGGCGCCGCCGGTGCCGCTGCGGGGCGGGACGCGGCCGACTGCTGCGCCTGACCCATCGCCTGTCCGACGACACGGCCCTGGATGATCTCCGTGAGATCGAGCCCGGTCGCTGCCTTCACCGCGTCGAAGGTGGCGCGCAGGCCCGAGGCCGACTCGTTCGCGAGGTGGCCGCTGGCGCCCTCGCCGCCGAGCACGGTGATCGATCCGACCTTGTCGTAGCCCTTGGCGAACTCGGTCATCATCGGCACGAGCGCCTCGAGGGCGCGCTGCGCGAGCAGTGCCTCCTGGTTGCGGCTGAGCGCCTCGGCCTCGGCCGTGATGGCCGCAGCGCGCGCTTCACCGGCGACACGGACGGCGTCGGCGTCGGCGTCGGCCCGCAGGCGCGTGGCCGTGGCGTCCTGCTGCGCGATCTGCGCCTGCGCCTCGGCGGCCTTGACCTTGCCGTAGGCGTCGGCGTCCGCGTTGCGCTGGCGCTCGTACAGGTTGGCGTCGGCGACCTTGTTGATCTCGGCGTCGAGGCGTGCCTGCTTGTTCTCGGCCTCCTGCAGGAGGACGGCCTGCTGGCGCTCGGCACGGGCCAGAGCCTCCGCCTGCTCGGCCTCGGCGTTGGCGCGACCGACCTCGGCCTGCGCGGCCGCGGAGTTCTTGTCGAGCGCGGTCTGCTCGATCAGGTTGGCTTCCTGCGTGGCGATGGTCCGTGCCCGGATCTCGCGCTCCGCGTTGATCCGAGCCACCTCGGCGTCACGCTTGACGCGCTCGACCTCGGTCGCACCCAGCGCCGAGATGTAGCCGTTGAGATCGGTGATGCCCTGGATCTGGAAGGAATCGAGGATCAGACCCTGAGACGACAGGTCGCCCTTGATGCCCTCGGCGATCTGGTCCGACAGGCGCTGCCGGTCGCGCATGAGCTCCTCGACGGTCAGCGTCGCCACGACGCCGCGGAGGGCACCTTCGAGCTGCTCGGTCGTGAACTGCTCTATCGCCTTGTCCTGCGACGCGAACCGCTCGGCAGCGCGGCGCACGGACTCGGGGTCCGAGCCGATCTTCACCAGCGCGACGCCGCTCACGTTCACCGTGACGCCGTTCGAGGACTGCGCGGTCGGCTCCATCTTGATCTGGCGGGCCCGCAGCGAGATCATCTCGCCGCGCTGCGTCAGCGGGTTGACGATCGCGCCGCCGCCCGTGATGACGGTGATGCGCGAGGAGTCGCCGTCCTTGCTCTTCTGCCTCTTACCGACGATGACGAGCGCTTCATCCGCCTTCGCCACGCGGTACCAGGCGCGGATCAGGATGAGAACGATCACCACCACGACGATCAGGACGACCACGCCGATGATGACGAATAGTCCGATGGCTCCGAGTGCGGCGATCTCCATGGCTCTCCTCCGGTAGCGCGCCGCGTCGACACGGCGCACAGCCAGCCTATCGAGACGTATGGACCGGCCGTCCACGCTTGTGGATACCGCCGACCTGCCGATAGGGGCGCGGGAGCCAAAGGAAAAGGCCCGGGGTGGAAGCCCGGGCCTTAAGTGAGAGCTGCGCTAGATAACGCAGTACTCTCGCTCCCCGGCTTGGACTCGAACCAAGAACCTATCGGTTAACAGCCGATTGCTCTGCCAATTGAGCTACCGAGGAATGCTGTCCTTCTCGCGAAGGCAACCGGACTATCGTAGCAAACGTCCGGGGCTCACGACGACACGAGGCGGTGATCCGCCTCCGAACTCGGCGTCCACTGCATACCGGTGGAGGTGCGTCCGTACCCGACGGCGTGACCGCCCTGCAGCACGAGCACATCGGCGTCGAAGCGGGCCATGGTCTGCGCCTCGTTGGCGACGAGCAGGAGCGCCGTGCCGTCCTCCTGCTGACGACGCTGCAGCACCTCGCGGACGATCTCGCGCGCCTCGACGTCGAGGTTGGTCGACGGCTCGTCGGCGACGACGATCTTCGGGTCGAGGAGCAGCGTCCGCGCCAGGGCCACACGCTGACGCATACCGGCGCTGAGCTCGAACGGGAACGAGTTCACGACGCCGAGGGGCAGGCCCAGCTCGTCGAGCAGCGTCACCACGCGCAGGTTGAGCGCGCGCATGTTGAGGCGCTTCTGGCGGCTCGTGGCGGGCTCCGCGACGATCTCTCCCACCGTCAGGCGCGCCGGAAGCTCCGCGCCGTCGGTCTGTCCGAGATACCCCACCAGCACTGGCAGCATCCGACGCCCGCGACCTGCGCGGCGGATCGAGATGCCCTCGACCACGGCGTCTCCGCCCACGACCGTCACGGAGTCGGCGGCGGCTCCCGCCAGCACGGCGGCGAGAGTCGATTTGCCCGAGCCGGTGGCACCCACGAGCACGAGCGCGCCGCCCCGCTGCAGACGGAAGGACACCCCGTCGATCACGCGTTCGCCGCGCGCGCTGTGCGCGATGCTCAGATCGCTGCAGACGATGCTGTCCTCGGGGGGCGTCATGGTGCTCATCCTGCCTGCTCCGTCCGTCGAACGCTACTGCGAGGCGGTCAGGCGCTGGCGCGCCGCATCCAGCTCGCGCAACCTCACCTGCACTTCACGCCCCTCGGCGGAGTCGGCGGTGAGGCGCTGCAGCGCACTGACGAGTTCGCGCTTGCGGCGGTCGATGGCACGCAGCTGGATGCGGATCGCGAGGTCCTTCGCCGACACCACCGCGTGCGCTTCGTCCTTGGCCGGGAAGACCCCGGTGAGCAGCTCGGCGGCGAGGGAACGGTAGGGCTCCCGCACGGCGTCCACCGCCGCGGCGGCCCATCCGGGCCGGGTGTGATCGGGCACCGCCGCGACGCTGGAGCGCACCGCTTCCAACGCCGGATGGGAGAACGTCTCGTCGAGGGCGGCGCGCAACTCGACGGGGTCGACGCGGTGGCCGTACTGGAGGAAAGCCATGAGGGCGTCCCGCTCGAGGTCGGCGTCACGCGGCAGCGACGCGAGCGTCACACGCACGACGGGCGCCGTCTCTGCCTCGCGCTCCGGCGCCGACGCGCGCGGCGTCTCGGCCTGCTCGGGCTTCTGCGCCCGCGCGCGCTGGCGGGCGACCTCGCGGTGCACGTCGCCGAGGTCCTCCCCCAGGCGTCGTGCGAGCACGTGCTCGTAGCGGCGGCGCAGCGGCTCGTCCTTGATGTCGGCGAGCAGCGGCGCAGCGGCGTTCAGACCGGCGAGACGACCCTCCACCGTGCCGAGATCCAGGCCCTTGAGCCGCTGGTCGATGACGAACTCGAACATCGGGACCTTGGTGTCCATGAGCCCGCGGACGGCCGCGTCGCCGCGGGCGAGACGCAGGTCGCAGGGATCGAGTCCGGTGGGGCCGACCGCGACGAAGCTCTGCGCCGTCGAGGTGCGCGTCTCGGCGAAGGCGCGGACCGCGGCCTTCTCGCCGGCCGCATCCGGGTCGAACGTGAAGACGATCTCCGCGGCGGTGTCATCGCCCATGATGCGGCGCAGCACCTTCATGTGCTCGCCGCCGAACGCGGTGCCGCAGGTGGCGACGGCGGTGGTGAGACCGGCGAGGTGAGCCGCCATCACGTCGGTGTACCCCTCGACCACGATCACCCGTCGCGGCTCCCCGCGGGCGATGTCGCGCTTGGCGAGATCGATGCCGTAGAGCACCTGCGATTTCTTGTAGATCGCGGTCTCGGGCGTGTTCAGGTACTTCGGGCCCTTGTCGCTCTCGAGCAGGTGACGCGCGCCGAACCCGAGCACCTGCCCGGTCACGTCACGAATGGGCCACACCAGCCGGCCGCGGAAGCGGTCGTACACGCCGCGCTGGCCCTGCGAGACGAGGCCGGCGGCGAGCAGCTCGTCACGCGTGAACCCCTGAGCGAGCAGCGCGTCGAGCATGCTCGACCATCCGGCGGGGGCGAAGCCCACCCCGAAGTGGGCCGCGGCACCCGCGTCGAAACCGCGCTCGCCCAGGAACCGCCGACCGACCTCCGCGTCGGGGGTCAGCAGCTGTGCCCGGAAATACTCGGCGGCCGCGGCGTTGGCGGCGTACAGCCGCGAGCGGCCGGAGGTCTCCGGGGCCGCGCCGCCTTCCTCGTAGTGCAACGAGTACCCCGCGCGGGCGGCGAGGCGTTCCACCGCCTCGGTGAAGGTCAGGTGATCCATCCGGCGCAGGAACGTGTAGACGTCGCCCGACTCGCCGCATCCGAAGCAGTGGTAGAAGCCGACCTGCGGCCGCACGTGGAAGCTGGGGCTGCGTTCGTCATGGAAGGGGCACAGGCCCTTGAGCGACCCGATGCCCGCCGACTTGAGCGCCACGCGTTCGCCGATGATGTCGGCGAGGTTGGTGCGTGCCTTCACCTCTTCGACATCCGCCTGCGAGATCCGGCCCGCCATCAGAACCCCTCGAGCGGCTCGGGCAGCGCGTACAGCGACCGCGCGATCGCGCGGCTGTCGGGCATCCAGACGTCGAGCGTCTCGCTGTCGATCGCACCGACGAGACGGTGGTGCCACCCGAGGGCGAAACGATCGGTGAGGCTCGCGACCTGATCCACGATCACGCGGCGCTGGGCGGCCTCGTTCGCCGCGTGCGCGAAGTCCTCGGCGTGCAGCGTGTCGAGGTGCTCGGGCGCTTCCCACAGCGCCGAGGCGAGGCGCTTCAAGACCTGGCGCTGCTCGCGGTAGAGGCTCTTCCGTCCCTCGATCGAGACCACGAACGCGCCGATCGTGCCCTTGAGCACAGCCATCTCGGCTTCGATGACGCGCGGCACGACGACGTGGCCCCGGTAGCGGGTCAGCACGGGGGTGGCGTAGGCCTCACGCGTGGCCGCGGTCGCCGCGCGCGCGAAGCGTCCGATCAGATCGGAGGTGAGGTTCTTCAACCGCGCATGGGCGGCCCGCGTGCCGTCGAAGGCGGGGATCCACTCGGGCAGTCGGGTGAGCCGGTACAGCGCGTCCTCGAGCTCGTCGCGGGTGAAGTCGTACCCCACCCAGGTCTGGATGGCGCTCAGCAGCGCGGCATGCTGGCGCGGGTCCGACATCCGCTGCGGATCGAGATAGCCGTTGACGATTGCGTCCTCGAAGTCGTGCACCGAGTAGGCGATGTCGTCGGAGAGATCCATGACCTCGGCCTCGATGCAACGGACGCGACCGGGCGCGCCCTCGCGCATCCAGCGGAACACCGGCTCGTCGTCCGGGTACACGCCGAACTTCAGGCGGCCGCCCGGGTCGGGCACGGGGCTGTCGATCGTCCACGGGTACTTGCACGTCGCGTCGAGGCTCGCCCGGGTGAGGTTCAGCCCGTAGCTCTCGCCGCCCGGACCGATGACCTTCGACTCGGAACGGGTGAGGATGCGCAGCGTCTGGGCGTTGCCCTCGAACCCACCGATGTCCTCGGCCCAGTCGTTCAGCGCACGCTCGCCGTTGTGGCCGAACGGCGGGTGCCCGAGGTCGTGGCTCAGGCACGCGGTGTCGACGACGTCGGGGGCGAGCTGCAGCGCCGAGGCGAGCTCGCGTCCCACCTGGGCGACCTCAAGCGAGTGCGTGAGACGGTTGCGGGCGAAATCGGCGGGGCTCGCCGGGCTCAGCACCTGCGTCTTGGCCGCGAGACGGCGCAACGATGCCGAGTGCAGCACGCGCGCCCGGTCGCGCGCGAAGTCGTCGCGCTGCGAGCGGTGCTGCTCGGGGTGGAAACGTTCGGCATCGACGTCGGCGTATCCGTCGGGCCGCAGACCCGACGACAGGGATTCGTCAACCGCCACTGTGATCCAGCTCCGCTTCCGCCATCGCGCCGGCGGCGTCCTTGGCGAGGTCGCGACTGTCGAGCCACCCCTCGGGCAGCGCCGGGCGCTTGGGTGTCCCGGCACGACCGCGCTGGCCTTCCGCCGCCTCGCCGGGGTACGGGGCGGTGAGATCGAGCGTGCCGATGAGGTCGTCGATCTCGGCGAGCGACGACGCCAACGCGAACTGCGCACGCGTCTCACCGCCCACCGGATACCCCTTGAAGTACCACGCCACGTGCTTGCGGATGTCGCGGCATCCGCGGTCCTCGTCCTCGAAGAACTCGACGAGGAGCTCGGCGTGACGCCGGAACGCGGCCGCGACGAACCCGAGGGTCGCATCGACCGGCTCGGTGCCCGCTCCCCCGCCCAGAGCGCGCGCGAGGTCGCCGAACAGCCAGGGCCGACCGAGGCAGCCGCGCCCGACGACGACGCCGTCGCAGCCCGTCTCGGCCATCATGCGCACGGCGTCGTCGGCCGACCAGATGTCGCCGTTGCCGAGCACCGGGATGCTGGTCACCGCCTCCTTCAGGGCGGCGATGGCCGACCAGTCGGCGGAGCCGGAGTAGAACTGCGCCGCCGTGCGGGCGTGCAGCGCGACGGCGGCGACGCCGGCGTCCTCGGCCGCGCGCCCCGCATCCAGAAACGTGAGGTGATCGACGTCGATGCCCTTGCGCATCTTCACGGTCACCGGGATGTGGCCGGCACCGTCGACGGCCGCGCGCACGATGTCGGCGAACAGGTCGGACTTCCACGGCAGGGCGGCACCGCCGCCCTTGCGCGTCACCTTGGGGACGGGACAGCCGAAGTTCAGATCGATGTGGTCGGCGCGGTCCTCATCGGCGAGCAACCGCGCGGCCGCGCCCACGGTGGCGGGGTCGACGCCGTAGAGCTGCACCGAGCGCGGTGTCTCGGACTCGTGGTGCCGGATGAGTCGCATCGTGGTGGCGTTGCGTTCCACCAGGGCGCGAGAGGTGATCATCTCGCTGACGTAGAGGCCCGCTCCGTACTCCCGGCAGAGACGTCGGAAGGCGGTGTTCGTGATCCCCGCCATAGGCGCCAGCACCGCGGGCACGTCGACCTCGATGGGGCCGAGCCGCAGGGGGCGCGCGGGGGCGATGGAGGTACTCACCTAGACATTCTCCCAGACCCGGAGCCGCCGTGGCGGCGTACGCTGAACCCATGAGCGAGACCACGTCCGACGACCTGCGCACCATCCCCTTCACGACCGCTGACGGGGGCGAAGCGACCCTCGGCGACTACGCCGACGACGTGCTGCTGATCGTCAACGTCGCGTCCCGCTGCGGACTGGCTCCGCAGTACGAGCAGCTCGAAGAGTTGCAGCGCACCTACGGCGAGCGTGGCCTCACCGTGCTCGGCTTCCCGTGCAACCAGTTCATGGGTCAGGAGCCTGGCAGCGTCGAGGAGATCCTCGAGTACTGCGCGACCACTTGGGGCATCACCTTCCCCGTGCTCGACAAGGTCAAGGTCAACGGCCCGGGTGCGGCGCCCCTCTACAAGGCGCTCAAGCGGGCGAAGGACGAGGAGGGCAAGCGCGGCCCCATCCTCTGGAACTTCGAGAAGTTCGTGCTGACGCCCGCAGGCGACGTGCACCGGTTCCGCCCGACGACCAAGCCCGATGACCCGGCGATCGTCGAGGTCATCGAGCGGAACCTGCGCGCCTGACTCAGACGGCGGGAGCCGCCTCGTCGGCGGACGCTTCCTGCCGCTCCGCCCACACCTGGCGGGCGATCTGCGCGAACGCGTCCGCCGGCTGAGCGCCGCTGACGCCGTACTTGCCGTCGATCACGAAGAACGGGACGCCGGAGATGCCGTAGGCGCTCGCCTTTGCCTTGTCGGCGTCGACCGCGTCGCGGAACGAGCCCTGCTCGAGCGCGGTGCGTGCGGCGGTCTCGTCGAGGCCGATCTCGCCCGCGAGCGCCACCAGGTCGTCGACGCGGCCCACATGGCGTCCCTCGACGAAGTAGGCGGCCATGAGGCGTTCGGTCATGTCGTACTGACGCCCCTGCTCCTTCGCGAAGTGCAGCAGTTCGTGCGCTTTGACGGTGTTGGTGTGCTTCAGGATGTCGAAGTGGTAGTCCAGGCCCGCCTCGGCGGCGACGCCCGTCACGCGGTCGAGCATCTGGCGCACCTGGTCGCGCGGCATCCCCTTGTGCCCGGCCAGGAAGTCCACCTCGTCGCCCTCGAAGTCCACCGGGGTGTCGGGAGAGAGTTCGTAGGAGTGGAACACGACCTCCACCTCGGGCGCGTTCTCGTCGGATGCCGTGGCGCGCAGCCCCGACTCGAGATTGCGCTTGCCGATGTAGCACCAGGGGCAGGCGATGTCACTCCACACGTCGATACGAATCGGGTCAGTCATGACGAGGGAAACGCCGTGCCCCACGTCGTGTATTCCCGTGCGGGGATGCTTCGCCGTGTTCATCCGATCGTTAGCATCCAATCGCGTGCCGCGGCCGGTCGATATGAGACGATGCTGATGGCTGCGATGGAAGCAGCGGGCCGTCGTGGGGACGGCTCACCGAGCACCACCTGGGGAAGTAGTCGTGGGGACCCGAACCTCCGCGCGCCACACGCGTCATCGCCGACGTCGTGCGAGCATCGCGATCATCACATCCGTCGTCGCCGTCCTGGTGGTGGCGGGCTCCGCCGCCGCAGCGACCGTCGTCCTGCCCGGGCTCTCGACATCGTTCCCATTCGCACCGGACCACACGTCCTCGCCGCTCGCGGTGCCCGACGGCGGGGAGGGCGCCGACCCGTCGACGCCGCCCGAACAGGACCCGCCGCTGCCGGACGGACCCGACGCCGAGCCGACGGTGTCGCCGGCTCCGGTCGAGCCTCCCGCCCCGCCGGCGCCGCCCGCTCCCCCGGCGCCCGTCTCGCCGCTCGCCCAGCCCTGCGACACGACATCCGTGATGTCGGTGTGGGCGCATCAGGACGACGACCTGATCTTCGCCAATCCCGAGCTGTCCGCCGCCATCTCCGCGGGCGAATGCGTGCGCACCCTGTACCTCACCGCCGGCGACGCCGGAAAGGGCCAGGCCTACTCGCGGGGCCGTGAGCTCGGCATCCTCCGCTCCTACAACGTGATGCGCGGCGCCAAGGCCTTCTGGGACGAGCGCAGCGTGGATCTGCTCTCGGGAGCCCGCCTGTCGGTCTTCTCCCCTCAGGGCGACCCGCGGGTGAGCGTCGCGTTCCTTCGGCTTCCCGACGGCGGGCTGAAGTCCAGCGGCTTCCCGGCCACCGGCGGGTGCAGCATCCCCCAGCTGCTGGCCGGCACGATCGCCTCGCTCGCCCCGCTGGACGGCGGCCCCGCGGTCACGGCGGCATCGCTGCAGCAGACGATCGCCGAGGCGATCACGGCATGGGGCCCGACCCGTCTGTTCACGCACGTGCCGGGGGCCTCTGCCCTCTCGGTGGGCGACCACCCCGACCACGCCGCGACGGGCTCGCTCGTACGCGCCGCGTGGCAGTCCGTCGGCTACCCGGTGGATGCGGTCCGGTACTTCATCGGCTACCCCTCGGAGAACCTGCCGATCAACCTCTCGGGCGACCAGCTGGCCCGGAAGGTCGACGTCTACCGGGTGTACGCCAAGGAGGACCTGGTCATCGCGTGCGCGGACAACGCCGCGTGCCTGCAGCGGCGCGGGTTCGGTGCCTGGTTGCAGCGCTCCTACCCGAAGACCGACGCCGAGCTCGGCATCGGCTGACGCGGGCTCAGCCCTCGGTCGGCTGATCCACGGCGCCGCCGAAGCGTCGATCGCGCCCGAGGTACTGATCGATCGCCCGCCACAGGTCGCGGCGCCCGAAATCCGGCCACAGCGTGTCGAGGAAGACGTACTCGGCGTACGCCGACTCCCACAGCAGGAAGTTGGAGGTGCGCTGCTCGCCGCTGGAGCGGACGAACAGGTCGACGTCCGGCATGTCGGGGATGTAGAGCCGCCGCTGCACGAGCTTCTCCGAGACCGCCGAGGGCTTCAGCCGCCCCGCGGCCACGTCGTCGGCGATCGAGCGGATGGCATCGACGACCTCGACGCGCCCGCCGTAGTTGACGCACATCGTGAGCGTCAGCACGTCGTTGTCGCGCGTGAGCTGCTCGGCGTACTGCAGCTCCTTGATGACCGATCCCCACAGGCGGGGCTTGCGTCCCGCCCACCGCACCCGCACGCCCCACTCGTTGAGCTGGTCGCGGCGCCGGTGCAGCACGTCGCGATTGAAACCCATGAGGAAGCGCACCTCATCGGGCGAGCGACTCCAGTTCTCGGTCGAGAACGCGTAGACGGACAGGTGGCGCACACCGGCCTGGATCGCACCGGCGACGACATCCAGCAACGCCGCCTCGCCCGCCTTGTGTCCTTCGACGCGCGTGAGCCCGCGAGCGTTCGCCCACCGGCCGTTGCCGTCCATCACGACCGCGATGTGCGCCGGCACGGCCCCCTTGGGGTACTGCGGCGGGTACTCCCCCGTCCAGTCGAGCGGACGGAACGGCACGGCGTCGCGGTGGGTGTACGGCTTGGGGCTCATCGGGTGGACTCCACGTGGGACAGGGATCGGATGCCGCGCTCGAGATGCCACTGCGCGTAGGCCGCGACGAGACCCGACGAGGCGGACGTCGCGCGCGAGGACGCGGCGTCGACGACGTCCCACTCGCCGGCCAGCAGCGCCCGCAGCAGCCCGGTGGTCTCGGCGTCGACCCGGGCAGACCCGGCGGGGGCGCAGTTCGCGCACACCATGCCGCCCGCCTGCGCGACGAAGGACGAGTGCGGACCGGGCGCCGCGCACCGGGCGCACTCGTCCAGCCCGGGAGCCCAGCCCGACAGCGCGAACGCGCGGAGCAGGTAGGAATCGAGGATGCTGCGCGGTGCGTGCGCGGACTGCGCGAGCGCCCGGAGTCCGCCCACCAGCAGCAGATAGTGCGACGGCGAGGCCTCGGCGTCACCCAGCCGATCGGCCGTCTCGGCCATCGCACTGGCGGCGGTGTAGCTGTCGTAATCACCCGCGATCTCGGCGCCGTAGGTGCCCAACGACTCGGCCTGCTGCACGATGTCGAGCGAGCGGCCGATGTAGAGCTGCACATCGGCGACCATGAACGGCTCCAACCGCGCGCCCAGGCGAGACGACGTGCGGCGCACCCCCTTGGCGACCGCCCGGATCTTGCCGGTGCGGCGTCCGAGCATGGTGACGATGCGGTCGGCTTCGCCCAGCTTGTGGGTCCGCAGGACCACGACTTCGTCGCGATAGGTGGGCACACTCGATTATCCCGCGCGCCAGCGACAATGGATGTGTGACCGAGCCGCTCTTCGTGATCCCGTTGTGGGCAGACCTGACCGCCGTCGCGCTCGGCGGGGTGCAGGGCGCCCTGTTCGCCTCGGGCTTCCGCGGCCAACGCCGCCTCGACATGCTCGGCGTGGCCATCATCGGCATCGTCATGGGCATGGGCGGCGGCCTCATCCGCGATCTGCTGCTCGGCGTCGCCCCGAGCACGCTGCAGAGCAACTGGTACCTGCTGACGGCGACCGCCGCGGCGCTGGTCGGCATGCTGCTCGCGGGGCTGTTCGCCCGGCTCAACAACGTGATCGTGGGACTGGATGCCCTCGTGATCGGTCTCTTCGGGGCATTCGGCACCAGCAAGGCGCTCGTCCTGGGGCTCCCCGTCGTCCCCGCCATCTTCGTGGGCGTGTGCGCTGCCGTGGGCGGCGGCATCCTGCGCGACATCATCATGGGACTGCCCGTCGCGATCATGCACGTCTCATCGCTCTACGGTGTGGCCGCCCTCGCGGGATGCGCCGTGTTGGCCGCGCTCGACGCGTTCGGCGTCGACCTGGTGCTGGCGGCCATCATCGGCGTCGTCGTCACGACCACCATCCGCATCCTCGCGGTCGTCTTCGACGTGTCGTTGCCCGAGCAGCGCATGCTCTACCGCCGCAAGGTCGCCGTCGAGACCGCGGCGATCCCGATCGTGCGACCGTCCGCCGAGCCCGAGGCGTGACACGGGACCGCGGCGCCCGCCCTGCCGCCGGCACGAGGCCAGGCAGGGGCGGACGCCGCGGGACGCGCGTCGGTCAGACCGCGGCGAGCTCGCGCTGACGCGTGCGGATGGCGCGGTTCACACCGGAGACGATGGCCTTGAGGCTCGCGGTGGAGATGTCGCCGTCGATGCCGACGCCCCAGAGCCGCTGACCTTCGACCTGCAGCTCGACGTAGGCCGCCGCCTGCGCGTCGCCGCCGGCGCTCATGGTGTGCTCGACGTAGTCGTAGAGCGAGATGTCGAATCCGCGGGAGCGCACGACCTCGAGGAAGGCCGCGATGGGTCCGTTGCCGTGCCCCGTCGCGTCCTCGACCTCGTCGCCGTCGCGCAGGCGCACGGTGAGCTCGACATCGCCCGACAGATCGCTCGAGGTGCGGGTTCCCATGAGTTCGAACCGACCCCAGCGGTTCGCGTCGTCGTCGGCGGGCAGGTACTCGTCGGTGAAGACCGACCAGATCTGGTCGCTGGTGACCTCGCCGCCCTCGGCGTCGGTCTTGGCCTGCACGACGCCGGAGAACTCGATCTGCAGCTTCCGAGGCAGGTCGAGCGCGTGGTCGCTCTTGAGCAGATACGCGACGCCGCCCTTGCCGGACTGCGAGTTCACGCGGATGACGGCCTCGTAGGAGCGCCCGAGGTCCTTCGGGTCGATCGGCAGATACGGCACGGCCCACTCGACCTCGTCGACCGTGACACCGGCCGCCGCGGCACGGGTCTCCATCGCCTCGAAGC
Organism: Microbacterium sp. NPDC089189; assembly: GCF_040685095.1. Taxonomy (NCBI): domain Bacteria; kingdom Bacillati; phylum Actinomycetota; class Actinomycetes; order Micrococcales; family Microbacteriaceae; genus Microbacterium; species Microbacterium sp. NPDC089189. Next base: position 117,345 of record NZ_JBFBHG010000001.1, on the reverse strand, counting down.
CCTTCTTGATGGCGTCCTGGTGCGACCCGCTGAACGCGGTGAAGACGAGATCGCCGGCCCAGGGGCTGCGCTCGGGCACCGGCAGCTGATTGCAGTACTCGGCGGTGCGCTTGATGTTGTCGATGTCGGAGAAGTCGATCTGCGGGTCGACGCCCTGCGTGAGCATGTTGATGCCCAACGCCACCAGGTCGACGTTGCCGGTGCGCTCGCCGTTGCCGAAGAGGCAGCCCTCGATGCGGTCGGCCCCGGCCATGTAGCCGAGCTCCGCCGCCGCGATGGCCGTGCCGCGGTCGTTGTGCGGGTGCAGCGACAGGATGACGTTCTCGCGGTGGGCGAGGTTGCGGCTCATCCACTCGATCGAATCGGCGTAGACGTTCGGGGTCGCCATCTCGACCGTGGCCGGCAGGTTGATGATGACCTTGCGCTCGGGCGTCGGCTCGAGCACCTCCAGCACCTGGTTGCAGATGTCGACCGCGAACTCGAGCTCGGTGCCGGTGTAGCTCTCGGGCGAGTACTCGTAGTAGACGGCCGTCTCGGGGATCGTCTTCTCGTACTGGCGGCACAGCCGCGCACCCTCGAGCGCGATGTCGATGATGCCCTGCCTGTCGGTGCGGAAGACGACCTCGCGCTGCAGCACGCTCGTCGAGTTGTAGAGGTGCACGATGGCGCGCTTGGCACCGGCGATCGACTCGTAGGTGCGGGCGATCAGGTGCTCGCGCGCCTGGGTCAGCACCTGGATGGTGACGTCGTCGGGGATCACGCCGTCTTCGATGAGGTGCCGCACGAAGTCGAAGTCCGTCTGGCTGGCGCTCGGGAAGCCGACCTCGATCTCCTTGTAGCCCATCGAGACCAGCAGGTCGAACATCACGCGCTTGCGTTCGGGGCTCATCGGGTCGATGAGCGCCTGGTTGCCGTCGCGCAGGTCGACCGCGCACCAGCGCGGTGCCGCCGTGATGCGGGCATCCGGCCACGTGCGGTCGGGCAGGTCCACCCGGATCTGCTCGTGGAACGGGCGGTACTTGTGGATCGGCATGGCCGAGGACTTCTGCGTGTTCTCCATGGCACTTTCTCTCGTCATAGTGGCGGGCCGACGACGAGCTCCGCGACGAGAAAGGCCCTAGATCGAGGTCTCGTCGCGGCAGCTAAGGAGAAGGAGCGTGCCGGCGCGCATGCGGACAGCCTACACCCGCTCAGAATCCCAGACGCCCGAGCTGCTTCGGATCGCGCTGCCACTCCTTGGCGACCTTCACGTGGAGCGACAGGAAGACGCGCCGGCCGAGGAGCGCCTCGATGTCGGCGCGGGCGGTGGCGCCCACATCCCGCAGGCGCGAACCGCGCCGGCCGATGATGATGGCCTTCTGGCTGTCCCGCTCGACGATGATGTCGGCGAAGATGTCGGTGAGGTCGGAGTCCTCGCGCTCGGACATGTCCTGCACCGTGACCGCGATCGAGTGCGGCAGCTCCTCGCGGGCGTCGCCGAGCGCCGCCTCGCGGATGATCTCGGCGATCCGGTCCTCGGTGCTCTCGTCGGTCGTGACGTCGTCGTCGTAGAGCGCCGGCCCGATGGGCATGAGCGCCAGCAGCTCGTCCGAGAGCACGCCCAGCTGGTCGCCGGTGAGCGCCGAGAGCGGGATGACCGCTGCCCAGTCCTCGCGGAGAGCGTCGACCTCGATGAGGCGTTCGGTGATCTGCTCGCGCGAGGCGACATCCGTCTTCGTCACGATGGCGACCTTGCGCGCGCGGGCGTAGCCGCTGAGCGACTCCGCGATGCGGCGATCGCCGGGGCCGACCTTCTCGTTCGCGGGCGCGCAGAACGCGATCACGTCGACGTCGCCGAGCACGTCCTCGACGAGGTCGTTCAGGCGCTGGCCCAGAAGGGTCCGGGGTCGGTGGATGCCGGGAGTGTCGACGACGACCAGCTGACCCGCCGGGCGGTTGACGATGCCCCGGATCGCTCGCCGCGTGGTCTGGGGCTTCTCGCTCGTGATGGCGATCTTCTCGCCCACCAGCGCATTCGTCAGCGTCGACTTGCCCACGTTGGGCCGGCCGACGAAGGTGACGAATCCGCTGTGGAAGTCGTTCTCGGTGTGCTCAGTCATCGTTCTCCTCTGACCGTGACGGCGATCTCGCCCGTCCCCGGTGCGTTGGTCGTGTCGTCGGACGGTGCGCGCTCGACGAGGATCGTCGCGAGACCCCGCCCGCGTCCCCGCGAGGAGCCTCCGGTGAAGACGAGTCCCTCGTGCTGCACCGTGTCGCCGGGCTGGGGCACGCGGCCGATCACCTTGCCGAGCAGCCCGCCGACGGAATCCACATCCTCGTCGTCGAGCTCGAGCCCGAACAGGTCGCCCACCTCGTCGAGACCGAGGCGCGAGCTGACCCGGAAGCGTCCGGGCTCCAACTCGACGATCTCGCCGGTCGGCGCGTCGTACTCGTCGACGATCTCGCCGACGAGCTCTTCGATGAGGTCCTCGAGGGTCACGAGGCCGGCGATCCCGCCGTACTCGTCGACGACCATGCAGACGTGGACGGCGTCGCGCTGCATCTGCTGCAGCAGCGCTTCGGCACGCATCGACTCCGGCACGAAGACCGGCGGACGGGCGATGTCGGCGGCCGATCGGTGCGCCCACGCCTCCTCGTCGCCGAACGCCGCGCGCACGAGGTCCTTGAGATAGAGGATGCCGGACACGTCCTCGCCGTCCTCGGTGAGGACGGGGACGCGCGAGACACCCCGGTCGAGGAAGAGCGTGAGCGCCGTGCGGGCACTGTCGTCGGCGCCGAGGGTGACGATGTCGGTGCGCGGCACCATGACGGCACGGACGTAGGTGCCGGTGAACTCGAAGACCGAGTGGATGAGCTCGCGGTCGTCCTCTTCGATGAGGTCGTGCATGGCGGCCTCGTCGACCATGCTGAGCAGCTGCTCCTCGGAGTCGAACGAGGCGCCGCGGGCGCCGCCGGGGGTCACGCGACTGCTGAGGGCCACCAAGCCGTGCGCGAGCGGGCCCAGGAGGATCCGGACCCCGCGGATCGTGGGCGCGGCCGCGCGCAGGAGCCCCTGCGCGTGACGACGCCCCACCGAGCGCGGGCTGATGCCGACCGCGACGAACGACATGCCGGTCATGAGCACGACCGCGGCCAGGATCGCCCACCAGATGCTGTCGAACATCAGCATGAAGGCCGCGGTCACGAGCACCGCGGCCGCCGTCTCGGCCAGCACGCGGATGAACACCACCGCGTTGGCGTGCGCCTCGGGGTCGACCGCGACGCGGCCGATCTGCTCGGCGTTGCGCCCCGTGGCCGCCATCTCGAGGAGGTCCTGGCGGGACGTGACGCCGAAGGCGGCGTCGATGGCCGCCATCAGGGCGCCGAACGCGATCAGCAGGACCGCGGCGAGAAGAAGGAGCGCGGCGGTCATCCGCGGGACCGGCGCCGCTCGGCGACGGCGAACGACACGACCAGATCCCGCTGGAGACCGAACATCTCGGCGGCATCCTCGGGCTCGGCGTGATCGAAGCCGAGCAGGTGCAGCAGACCGTGGGTGGTGAGCATGACGAGCTCGTCGCGCGTCGAGTGCGGCGGCGTCGCCTCACGGGCCTGGGTCTCGGCGACCTGCGGGCAGAGCACGATGTCGCCGAGCAGCCCGGGAGGCGTCGGGACGTCCTCGGTGCCGGGGCGCAGCTCGTCCATCGGGAAGCTCAGCACGTCGGTGGGACCGGGCTCATCCATCCACTGCACGTGCAGCGCCTCCATGGCGCCCTCGTCGACGAGCAGGATCGCCACGTCGGCGTCGGGGCTCACGTGCAGCTCGGCGAAGTTGCTCTCCATGAGCCGCAGCAGGACGGTCTCGTCGATATCGACGCCCGACTCGTTGCTGATCTCGATCGTCATGGCCGCCCTCGCTTCGGTAGGTGATCCCGCGCTCCGCCGCGCCGCTCGGCGCGATTCGCGAACTCGGTGGCTTCGTCGCGCTCGCGCCGCCCCGCCAGCCGCCGCTCGTCGAACTCGGTGTACGCGTCGACGATGCGGCCCACGAGCGTGTGGCGCACCACGTCGTCGCTCGTCAGCGTGGAGAAGTGGATGTCGTCGATGTCCTTCAGCACGCGGGTGACCAGGCGCAGGCCAGAGGCTCCCTGGGGGAGGTCGATCTGCGTGATGTCGCCCGTGACGACCATGCGCGTGCCGAACCCCAGGCGCGTGAGGAACATCTTCATCTGCTCGGGCGTGGTGTTCTGGGCCTCGTCGAGCACGACGAACGAGTCGTTGAGGGTGCGTCCGCGCATGTACGCGAGCGGGGCCACCTCGATCGTGCCGCTCGCCATGAGCTTGGGCACGAGCTCGGGGTCCAGCATCTCGTTGAGCGCGTCGTAGAGCGGGCGCAGGTAGGGATCGATCTTGTCGGTCAGCGACCCGGGCAGGAACCCCAGTCGCTCTCCCGCCTCGATCGCCGGGCGGCTCAGGATGATGCGGCTGACCTCTTTGCGCTGGAGCGCCTGCACGGCCTTGGCCATCGCGAGGTACGTCTTGCCGGTACCGGCGGGACCGATGCCGAAGACGATCGTGTTCTCGTCGATCGCGTCGACATAGGCCTTCTGCCCGAGCGTCTTGGGGCGGATGACCTTGCCGCGCGACGACAGGATCGCCTCCCCCATGACTTCCGAAGGGGTCAGTCCCGTCGCGGTGTCGAGGATGCGGCGGGAGGCGCTCACATCGGTCGGGGCGAGGTCCTGGCCGCGGCGCGTCATGACCAGCAGCTCTTCGACGAGCCGCTTGGCGGCGGCCACCTCGGCGGCACCGCCGGAGAGGGTGATCTCGTTGCCGCGGACGTGCACGTCGACGTCCGGGTGCTCCTTCTCGACGACGCGCAGCAGCCGGTCCTGCGGACCCAGCAGCTGCACCATCGCGATGCCGTCGGCGAGCAGCGTCTCGACGGCCTGGTCGTCCTGCGGCTCAGCCATGTGTCGTCCCTTCGGTGAGGCCGCCGGCCAGGACGTGCGCGTGCACGTGGAAGACGGTCTGCCCCGCGTCGGCGCCGGTGTTGAAGACGAGGCGGAAGTCGCCGTCGGCGTGCTCGGCGGCGACGGCCCCCGCGAGCTCGACGATCTCGGCCAGGAGTCCCGGGTCGCCGGCGGCGAGCTCGACGACGTCGCGGTAGTCGGCCGTCTTCGGGATGACGAGCAGGTGCACCGGGGCCTGCGGCGCGATGTCGCGGATGACGAAGGCCCTGTCGGTCTGCGCGACGATCTCGGCGGGGATCTCGCCGTTCAGGATGCGCGTGAAAACGGAGGGCTCACTCATCCCCCCAGTCTATCCGCGCCCCGTCACCACCGTCCGAGTGCCACGTCGAGGGCGGCGATCGCGGCGGGGCCGGCGGTGGAGGTGCGCAGCACGCTGTCGCCCATCCGGACCGCGCGGGCACCGGCGGCGACGAGCGTCGCGATCTCGGCCGGGTCGATGCCGCCCTCGGGGCCCACGATCAGCACGATCTCGGTCGCGCCCGCGGCGGCGAGCTCGCGGACGCGGGCGGTGAGCCGCTCCTGCGCCGTCGGCTCGAGCACGAGGGCCGCGACGCCATCGATCCGCCGGGCGAGCGCCGCTGTGCTGAGCGCGTCCTCGACATCCGGCACCCAGGCGCGGTGGGCCTGCTTGGCGGCCTCCCGCACGATGCCCGCCCACCGGGCGCGCCCCTTCGCGGTCTTCGCCGCATCCCACCGCGACACGCTCCGCGTCGCCTGCCAGGGGATGACGGCGGCGACGCCGAGCTCCGTCGCCGCCTGGACGGCGAGCTCGTCGCGATCGCCCTTGGCCAGCGCCTGCGCCAGCACGACACGGGGCGAGGCGGGCGGCACGTCGTCGCGTTCGGCGATCCGCACCGTCACCTCGCGCGGCGCGACGGTCTCGCAGACGCCGCGCGCCCACACCCCACGGCCGTCGCCGACCGTGACGTCCTCGCCCACGCGCACGCGGCGCACCGTCGCCGCGTGGTGGGCCTCGGCGCCGGTGAGGACGACGAGCCCGCCGGGCACCGCGTCAGCGGCGTCGTCGAGGAGGAAGTGCAGCGCCACGGATCATCCGTTCCGGAAGCGGTCGCGGAGCTTCGCGAACAGGCCCTGCTGGAACTCGGCGAGATGGGGCGCGGGGGCCTTCGTCTTCTTGGCGAACTCCTCGATCAGCGCCCGCTCCTTGTGGTCGAGGCGCGTCGGGGTGACGACGTGCACGCCGACGCGGAGGTCGCCGCGCTGGTGACCGCGCAGCGGCGTGATGCCGCGGCCCTTGATGGTCAGGACGTCGCCCGCCTGCACCCCGGCGCGCAGCTCCAGATCGACCGGGCCGTCGAGGGCGTCGATCGTCGTGGTCGTGCCGAGGATGGCGTCCGTCATCGACACGTCGAGCGTCGCGAGCAGGTCGTCGCCGTCGCGGCTGAAGATGTCGTGCGGTTCGACGGTGACCTCGAGGTACAGGTCGCCGTTGGGGCCGCCGGCGGGTCCGACCTCGCCGGAACCCGGGAGCTGCAGCCGCAGCCCCGTCTCGACGCCGGCGGGGATGTCGACCGAGACCGTGCGACGCGCGCGCACGCGCCCCTGGCCCTGGCACGTGGCGCAGGGGTAGGGGATGGTGGTGCCGTGACCCTGGCAGGTGGCGCACGGCTGGTTGGTGACGACGTTGCCGATGAGGCTGCGCACCGTGCGCTGCACGTGGCCGGACCCGTGGCAGATGTCGCACGTCACAGGCGACGTGCCGGGCTGGCAGCATCCGCCCTCGCACGTCTCGCAGATGACGGCCGTGTCGACCTCGAGGTCGCGGTGCGCCCCGAAGACGACCTCGCCGAGGTCGAGCGTGACGCGCACGAGCGCGTCCTGCCCGCGTTCGGCGCGGGAGCGCGGACGCGTGCGCGCCCCGCCTCCCCCGCCGCCGCCGAAGAAGGTGTCGAAGATGTCGCCGAAGCCGCCGAAACCCGCGGCTCCCCCGCCGCCGAAGCCGCCCGAATCGCCCATGTCGTAGCGGCGGCGCTGCTCGGCGTCGCTCAGCACGTCGTAGGCGTGGGTGACGAGCTTGAACCGCTCGGCCGCGTCGTCACCGGGGTTGACGTCCGGGTGGAGCTGGCGCGCCAGCCGGCGGTACGCCTTCTTGATGTCGTCCTGCGACGCGTCGCGCGACACGCCGAGTACTTCGTAGTGGTCAGCCACTTTCGCCTTCCCGTCCGCGAATCGCGGAGATCGTGTCGGACGCGCTCAGCGCGCCCGGTCGTCCTCATCGAGCAACCGGCTGAGGTAGCGCGCGACGGCGCGTACCGCGGTCAGGTTGCTCGAATAGTCCATTCGAGTGGGGCCGAGCACGCCCACGCGCGCCTGCCCCCCTGTGGTCTCGTAGTCGCTGGCCAGAACCGATGCCTCGATCAGGCCGAACGGCTCGTTCTCGCGTCCGATGGATGCCGAGAGCCCCTGCTCATCGGTCACCATCTCGCCCATCAACCGCAGCAGCGTCACCTGCTCCTCGATCGCCTCGAGCAGCGGGTAGATGCTCCCGCGGAAGTCGCCTTCGGCGCGGGCGAGCGTCGCGGTGCCCGCCATGACCAGCCGGTCCTGGCGGAACTCGTCGAGCTCCTCGCCGACCGCGCGCAGGATCGCCTGGTGGGCGGCGGCCGATCGCGGCTCGGCGGGAGGATCCGCGAGCGCCTCGCCGACGCGCTTGCTGCCCTCGCGCACCGACTGCCCGGTGACCAGCGCCGACACCCGCGCGCGCAACTGCACCACATCCGCGTCGTTCAGCTCTTCGGGCGCGAACGCCAAGCGCTGCGAGACCCGGCCGGTGTCGGTCACGAGGATCACCACGAGGCGTGCCCCGCCCAGGTGCACGAGTTCGACGTGGGTGATGTTGGCGCGCTCGAACGAGGGGTACTGCACCAGGGCGACCTGGCCGGTGAGCTGGGTGAGGGCGCGCACGGTGCGTGCCAACAGGTCGTCGAGGTCGGCCGGGCCCGCCAGGAACGTGCCGATCGCGCTGCGCTGCGCCCCGGTCAGCGGTCGGAGCTCCGCCAGGTGGTTCACGAAGACCCGGTAGCCCTTGTCGGTCGGGACGCGACCGGACGAGGTGTGCGGCGCGGCGATCAGCTCTTCGTCCTCGAGCATCGCCATGTCGTTGCGGATCGTCGCCGCCGAGACGCCGAACGAGTGCTTCTCGACGATCGACTTGCTGCCGACGGGCTCGCGCGTCGCGACGTAGTCCTCGACGATCGCCCGCAGGACGTCCAGTCCGCGCTCGCTGACCATGCGCACTCCCCTCTGGCACTCCGGATCCGTGAGTGCCAATTCTAGCGCGCTCGCCCGACCGGTCGTCGGGAGCGGGAACCTAGGATCGGATCCGGGAGGCCCACCATGACGAACACCACCATCGAGACCCGCGCCGGGGTCCTCGCGGGCTCCGCCGACGCGACGGCACGGCGCTTCCTGGGGATCCCGTACGCCGCGGCTCCCGTGGGGGCGCGCCGTTTCGCGCTGCCGGAGCCGGCAGAGCCCTGGTCCGGTGTGCGCGAGGCGACGGCGTTCGGTGCGACCGCCGCGCAGTCGCCCTACCCCGCGGCGATCGGGCGCCTCCTCCCCTCCATCCGCATCGACGGCGACGACGTCCTCACGCTCAACGTGTGGACGCCGGTCGACGCCCAGGACGCCCCCGTGATGGTCTGGATCCACGGCGGAGCGCTCGAACGCGGCGCGTCCGCCCTCGCGGCGTACGACGGTTCGTCGTTCGCGCGGGACGGCGTCGTCTTCGTCTCGATCAACTACCGCCTGGGTGCCGAAGGGTTCTCGGTCTTCGAGGACGCGCCGCAGAACGTCGGTCTGGCCGACGCGGCGGCGGCCGTGCATTGGGTGCACGAGAACATCGCCGCGTTCGGTGGCGACCCCGCCCGCGTGACCCTGTTCGGCGAGTCGGCGGGCGGCGCGCTCGTCGCCGCCCTCCTCACCCGTCCCGACATCCGTGCGGTCGTCGCCGGCGGCATCGTGCAGTCGGGACCGCTCGATGCCACCACTCCCGAGCGAGCCGGCCGGGTGACGCGCGCCGTCGCACGGGAACTGCGGATCTCGCCCACGGCCGCAGCCTTCCGCCGCGTGCCTCCGGCGGAGCTCGTCGCCGCGCGCGACACGCTCGCCGCGGGCGGCACGCTGCTGCGCAGCTCCCCCGGCTACACGATGTCGGTCGACGGCGCGCAACTGCCGGCCTCGCCGCGCACCGGGCTGCGCGACCTCGGCATCCCGCTGATCATCGGCACGAACACCGACGAGTACCGCCTCTGGTACACCCCCGAGCAGCTGGCCAAGATCTCGCGTCTGACCTTCAGCGTGGCGTCGGTGGGGATGCGGCTGCCCCGCGGGCTCTGGCGCGCCTACCGCGCCGACGTCCCGGACGGCGGAGCGGGCGAGCTGCTGGGCCAGGTCCTGACCGACAACATCCTGCGCGCCCCCGCCGTCGAGCTCGCGCGACACCGCGCGGCGGCAACGCACGTCTACGAGTTCGCCTGGCCGAGCCCCGTCCGCGATCTTCGCGCCGCGCACGCGCTCGAGATCGGCTTCGTGTTCGACGGGTTGGGCGACGACGCCGCCGATGCGATGGCCGGTCCCACGGCGCCCGCCGCCCTCGCGGCGCGGATGCACGCCGACTGGGTCGCGTTCGCGCGCGACGGCCGCGCTCCCTGGCCGTCGTTCCGCGACGACGGCCTCGTGCGTCGCTACGACGTGGTCACGGACGACGTCGCGCTGCCCCGCGCGGCGGCTCTCGCGACCCTCAACCCGCTCACTCGGTGAGGGCGCGCACCACCGCATCGGCCAGCAGGCGCCCGCGACGGGTCAGTACGACCCGGCCGCGCACGGCATCCGCCCCCTCGATCAACCCGTCCGCGATGAGTCCCGCCGCCGCTCCCCGCTGACGCGCCGGGACGGCGTCGAGGGGCAGGCCCTCACGGATGCGCGACTCCAGCAGGATGCGCTCCAGCAGACGCGCCTCCTCATCCGGGATCTCGCGTGCGGCCGCGGGCGAGATCCCCTGCGAAAGTCGCTGCGCGTACGCGGCGGGATGCTTCACGTTCCACCACCGCACGCCGCCGACGTGGCTGTGGGCGCCCGGACCGAACCCCCACCAGTCCGTGCCCCGCCAGTAGGCGAGGTTGTGCCGCGAGCGGTGTGCGCCGCCGCGCGACCAGTTGGACACCTCGTACCAGTCGTACCCCGCCGCCGCCGTCAGATCGTCGACGAGCTCGTACATCTCGGCCTGCAGATCGTCATCGGGGGCCGCGACCTCGCCCGCGCGGATGCGGCGCGCCAGCTTCGTGCCGTCCTCGATGATCAGCGCGTACGCCGAGAGGTGATCGGGTTCGAGAGCGAGCGCGGCCGTCACCGACGCCCGCCAGTCCTCGAGCGACTCCCCCGGGGCGCCGTAGATGAGGTCGACGCTCACATCCAGTCCCGCCGCGCGCGCACCGGCGACCGCGGTGGCGACGTTCGCCGGGTCGTGCGTGCGATCGAGCGCGGCCAGCACGTGCGGCACGACGGACTGCATGCCGATCGAGACGCGGGTGACCCCCGCCGCGGCCAGCCGTGCGAGCGACTCGGGCGTCACCGAATCCGGGTTCGCCTCCACGGTCACCTCGGCGCCCGGGGCGATGCCGAACGTGTCACGGACGGCCGACAGCATCCCGCCGAGCGCATCGGTCGACAGGAGGGTCGGCGTCCCGCCGCCGAAGAACACCGTCTGGGCGGGGCGCGGTGCGGCCTCGAGCACGCGCTGCGCGAGCGCGATCTCCTGCGCGACGGCATCCGGATAGTCGTCGCGTCGGTGACCGCGCAGCTCGTCGGCGGTGTAGGTGTTGAAGTCGCAGTAGCCGCACCGCACGCGGCAGTAGGGCACGTGGATGTAGACGCCGAAATCACGGTCGGCCGCCGGCACGATCCCCGCGGGCAGAGCGCCGTCCGCCGGCACCGGGTCGCCGTCGGGCAGCACGGAGGGCGACATCAGGTGGACGACAGGTACATCGGGGAGATCGCCCGCAGGTAGCGGCCGAACAGCTCGCGGCGCCGGCGCCGCACGAGCACGGGCAGCATCCGGTAGAGCAGGGCCACCGGGCGGTCGAACGCGCGCACCGTGAACCAGACCTCATCGTCGGCGCGCCACTCGATGATGAACGACTCCTCGCCGCTCACGACCGACTCACCGACCGTCCCGAGCGCGAACCCGATCCGTCGCTTCTCCTCCACGACGAAGATCACGCGCAGCTCGGCGTCCACACGCAGACCCGACACGCGGCCGTGGATGCGGACGGTGGATCCGGCGCCGACGTACGGCGTGCCGTCCGCGTCGAAACGCTGGTCGGCGTCGAGGCGGCTCGGCGCGATCGGCTGCCCCTCCTCGTCGAAGCTGACCCCGGAATACCCGGGATCGGATGCGGGACGCACCTCGCCCATCGACAGGCCGCCGTCGCGCAGCGCACGCCAGGCCAGGAGGTCGGCACCGGCGGAGCGGAATCGCTCTTCGCCGCTGCCGAGCTTCCATGACTCCTGAGCGGGGATACTCCGCTCGGGCGGGTACTGCATGAGGTCCGGGGCCTGTGTCGCACCGACGGCGGCGTAATCGACGGTCTCGTCCCGGAAGGTTCCGCGGCGCATGTGCCCACCCTAACCGTCGTGCCGCCGCCGACCACCCAGCTGCCGTCCAGCCGGTGGATCGCCCGCGGCGATCATCACTTCTTGTCTTTGGTCTCCACGTCGCCCGACAGGGCGGCGATGAACGCCTCCTGCGGCACCTCGACGCGTCCCACCATCTTCATGCGCTTCTTGCCCTCTTTCTGCTTCTCGAGGAGCTTGCGCTTGCGGGTGATGTCACCGCCGTAGCACTTGGCGAGCACGTCCTTGCGGATCGCGCGGATGCTCTCGCGCGCGATGATGCGCGCACCGATCGCGGCCTGGATGGGCACCTCGAACTGCTGGCGCGGGATGAGCTTGCGCAGCCGCTCGGTCATGAGGGTGCCGTAGGCGTAGGCCTTGTCGCGGTGGACGATCGCGCTGAACGCGTCGACCTTCTCGCCCTGCAACAGGATGTCGACCTTCACGAGATCCGACACCTGCTGGCCGGAGGGCTCGTAGTCGAGGCTGGCGTAGCCCTGCGTGCGGCTCTTCAGCTGATCGAAGAAGTCGAAGACGATCTCACCCAGCGGCATGTTGTAGCGGATCTCGACGCGGTCCTCGCTGAAGTACTCCATGCCGATCAGCGACCCTCGTCGCGACTGGCACAGCTCCATGACGGTGCCGACGTAGTCCTTAGGCGTCAGGATCGCGGCCTTCACCATGGGCTCGGCGACCGAGGCGACCCGGCCGTCCGGGTACTCGCTGGGGTTGGTGACGGTGACGGTCTCGCCCACATCCGTCGTGACCTCGTAGATCACGCTCGGCGCGGTCGTGATCAGGTCGAGATCGAACTCGCGCGAGAGGCGCTCGGTGATGATCTCGAGGTGCAGCAGCCCCAGGAATCCGCATCGGAAGCCGAAGCCGAGCGCGACGGACGTCTCGGGCTCGTACTGCAGCGACGCATCCGACAGCTTGAGCTTGTCGAGCGCTTCGCGCAGGTCGCCGTAGTCGCTGCCGTCGATCGGGTAGATCCCCGAGAAGACCATGGGCTTCGGGTCGGTGTAGCCGGCGAGGGCGTCCGTGGCGGGCTTGCGGGCGTTGGTGATGGTGTCGCCGACCTTGGACTGGCGCACGTCCTTCACACCGGTGATCAGGTAGCCCACCTCGCCGACGCCGAGGCCCTTGGTCGGCGTCGGCTCCGGGCTCGACACGCCGATCTCGAGCAGTTCGTGCGTGGCCTTGGTCGACATCATCTGGATGCGCTCGCGCGGCTCCAGCTTTCCGTCGACCATGCGGACGTAGGTGACGACGCCGCGGTACGCGTCGTAGACGGAGTCGAAGATCATCGCGCGCGCCGGCGCGTCGGCGTCGCCCCGCGGCGCGGGGATCTGCTCGACGATCCGGTCGAGCAGCTCCTCGACGCCCTGGCCGGTCTTGCCGCTGACGCGCAGCACATCATCGGGCGAGCCGCCGATGAGGCCGGCGAGCTCGGCGGCGAACTTCTCCGGGTCGGCCGCCGGGAGGTCGATCTTGTTGAGCACCGGGATGATGTGCAGATCGTTCTCGAGCGCGAGGTACAGGTTGGCCAGCGTCTGGGCCTCGATGCCCTGCGCGGCGTCGACGAGGAGGATCGCGCCCTCGCAGGCGGCGAGCGAGCGGCTCACCTCGTAGGTGAAGTCCACGTGACCGGGCGTGTCGATCATGTTCAGGGCGTAGGCGCCGTCGGCCCCGCCCCACGGCATCCGCACGGCCTGGCTCTTGATCGTGATGCCGCGCTCGCGCTCGATGTCCATGCGGTCGAGATACTGCGCGCGCATGTCGCGGTCGGCGACGACGCCGGTGATCTGCAGCATGCGATCGGCCAGCGTCGACTTGCCGTGGTCGATGTGGGCGATGATGCAGAAGTTGCGGATCAGCTCGGGCGGGGTCGCACTCGGCTGCAGTGGCTGTAGGGCGCGCGGTGACATGTCCCCTTGATTCTACGGGGAGGCGAGCCCGCGCACCGCCCGCCTACCCTGGGACCATGACGGTGCAGGTGGTGTTGGTGCACGGTATCCGCACATCGGCGAGCATGTGGCGCGCGCAATGCGTGACCCTCGCCGAGCGCGGAGTGCCCGTCGAGGCCGTCGATCTGCCGGGGCACGGCACGCGGATGTCCGAGCCCTTCACCCTCGAGGAGGCCTTCGCGACGATCGATCGCGCGGTGCGCTCCGCCGCCGAGCGCGGTCCCGTGCTCCTCGTCGGGCACTCCATGGGCGGGCTCCTGTGCACCGAGTACGTCGGCCGCACGGACGCTCCCCCGGTCGCCGGGTTCATCGCCGCGTCGTGCACGGCCGTCCCGCGCGGCGCGGGCCTGGCGATGTACCGCACCCTGGCGCGCGGCTTCGACGCGCTGCCGGATCGCGGCATGTGGATGACGAAGCAGGTGCTCGCCCGCACCCTCCCCGAGCACACGCGCGAGGATTTCGGCGCGGGCGGCTATGCGCTCGACGCACAGGACGGCGCCCTCGCCCAGCTGGCCGGGATCGACGTACTGACAGCGCTCGCCCGCATCCACGTGCCGCTGTGGTTCGTCAACGGGCAGTTCGACCAGCTGCGCGTCGGAGAGAGGACGTTCCTGCGGATCGCACCGCACGCCGAGCTGATCGTCTTCCCCCGCACGAGTCACCTCGTCTCGGCGATGCGCCCCGAGGTGTTCGACGCCGTCATCGCGCTCGCGATCGCCACACTCGAGGCGGACGCGCCCCGGCCCGTCTGGTAGGCTCAGTGTTTGGCTTGCGCGTGTGGGATTTTCCCGTCCCGCACGACCGCCGGAACGCGCCCCTCTACCGCCGACCGGCACTATCCGAGCAGACTCCGAAACGAAAGTCATACGACACGTGGCAAACATCAAGTCGCAGATCAAGCGCAACAAGACCAACGACAAGGCGCACGAGCGCAACAAGGCCGTGAAGAGCGAGCTGCGTACCGCTGTGCGTCGCGCCCGCGAGGCTGCGGTCTCGGGTGACAAGGCGAACGCCGAGAAGGCCCTAGTCCTCGCGACCAAGAAGCTCGACAAGGCCGTCAGCAAGGGCGTCATCCACAAGAACCAGGCAGCGAACCGCAAGTCGGCCATCGCCAAGCAGGTCGCCGCTCTCTGAGCAGTCCTCACGTCCGAAGCCCCCGTCGTTCTCGACGGGGGCTTCGTCGTTTGCGGGGTATCCCGAGGGCGTCGTTGCGGGGCGTCGTTGCGGGGGCGTCCCTCATCCCCCAGGCTCCGCCCCGCAGCCCCCTTCGCGAGTGCACGGCTTACCGCCGAGCGCACGACTTCCGCGCGTAGCTAGGTCGTGCACTCGGCGCGATGTCGTGCACTCGGCGGATACGACAGGCCGCACGCAGCGCACAACCGGGGCCCATACCTAGGTGGAACGCGGGATGCCGAGCGCACGGGTTACCGCCGGGCGCACGGGCTCCGCGCGACGCGACGTCGTGCACTCGGCGCGATGTCGTGCGCTCGGCGGATACGACAGGCCGCACGAGGTGCAACCACGAGGCGCACACCGCGGCGGAACGCGGGATGCCGAGTGCACGGCTTACCGCCGAGTGCACGGGCTCCGCGCGACACGACGTCGTGCACTCGGCGCGATGTCGTGCACTCGGCGGATACGACAGGCCGCATGCGGCGCACAACCAGGTGCGCACCTCGGTGGAACGCCAATCCCGGATGCCGAGCGCACGACTTACCGTCGATCGCACGGCTTCCGCGCGTAGCTAGGTCGTGCACTCGGCGCGATGTCGTGCACTCGGCGGATACGACAGGCCGCACGAGGTGCACCACGAGGCCCACACCGCCGCGCAAGGCCGGATGCCGAGAGCACGGCTTACCGCCGAGTGCACGACTTCCGCGCGACGCTAGGCCGTGCACTCGGTGCTACGCCGTGCACTCGGCGCTAGGTCGTGCACTCGGCGCGATGTCGGGCGCCGGGAGGACGTGACGGGCGGGGGATGCGGGGAGGCGGGGCTGTGGCGCGAGCGCGTCAGGCGCCGTAGGGGGCGCGGGTCGAGATGACGGTCACGAGGCGCTCGAGCGCGAAGACCGCGTCGCGCGAGCCGCCCTTGACGTCGGCGTCGGCACGCGCCGTCGCCTGGATCGCGAGCCCCAGCGAGTCCTGCGTCCAGCCGCCGGCGAGATCGCGGCGGGCACGGTCGACCTGCCAGTCCTTCATGCCCAGGCGCGAGGCGACGGCCGCCGATG
This sequence comes from Microbacterium sp. NPDC089189, assembly GCF_040685095.1. Classification (NCBI taxonomy): domain Bacteria; kingdom Bacillati; phylum Actinomycetota; class Actinomycetes; order Micrococcales; family Microbacteriaceae; genus Microbacterium; species Microbacterium sp. NPDC089189. The sequence continues at coordinate 101,505 of NZ_JBFBHG010000001.1, read as the reverse complement.
ACTCGCCGCGGCTTCCCGCCACGCGCGCCATGGTGCGCAGCTTCATCGCGAACGCCGCGACCATGGGCACCGGGTCGGCGCCCGAGGCGAGCGCCTGGCGGAGGGTGAGCAGGGCGTCGCCGTACCGACCGGCGATCGCCGTGTCGGCGACCGTGAACGCGGACGTCTCGACCCGACCGCCGTAGTAGCGCTCGACGATGGGCTCGGTGATGTCGCCCTCGACATCCGAGATCAGCTGCTGACAGGCGGCGGCGAGCTCGGTGAGGTCATCGGCGAACGCGCCGACGAGCGCGCGCAGCGCCCCCGGCACGATGCGTCGCTGCGCCTCACGGAACTCGCCCGCCGCGAAGTCGTAGCGGTCGGAGTCGCGCTTGATGGCGGGGCAGGCGACCTCGGCTCCCCCGCCCTGCCCGGCGCGGATCGCTTCGAGGAGCTTCTTACCCCGCACGCTGGCGCCGGTGTGCCGCAGCACCACGGTCGCTCCCTCCTGCGGAGCCTGCAGGTAGGAGAGGGCCTCCGCGAGGAACGCATCGGAGCACTTCTCCACGCTGCGGATGCGCACCAGACGCGGTTCGCCGAAGAGCGAGGGGGCGCTCACCGCGAGCAGCGTGCCCGCCGCGTAGTCCGAGGCGTCGATGTCGGAGATCTCGAGACTCGGGTCCTCGGCACGCAGGTACTCGCGCAGCCGCGCGGTGGCGCGCTCGGCACAGACCTCCTCCGGCCCCGAGACGAGAACGATCGGCGCGGGCGTCGGCGTACGCCAGGACTGCTGCGGGATCGCACTGCGGGGTGCGGAAGGACGTCGGGCTGCCACCGTCTCAGCCTATCCAGCGCGGACGACACGGGCGCGCGCGTCGCCGGCGACCCTCGGGCGGGGCGCGCTCGCGCCAGAGCGTCGGCACACCGGCATCCAGACCCACCAGGATCAGCCCGTCCTGGTCGCTGCGCGCCACCTGCGTGCCGCCCGCGCCCAGCAGCGCGAGCGCGTCGGCACGCGGATGCCCGTAGTCGTTGTCCTCGCCGACCGGGATGAGGGCCAGTCGCGCGGCGATGAGCCGGTAGAGGCCCGGATCCTGATCGGCCGAACCGTGATGGGCGAACTTCACCACGTCGTACGGACCACGCACCATGCCGCCGGCGCGGAGCCGCTGCTGCGCCTCGGCTCCGAGGTCGCCGAGCAGGATGCTGCGCGGCACCCCGCCGCCCGAGACCTCGATCACCACACTCGCATCGTTGCCCGCGACGGTGTCCTCCGGCGCCGGCCACACCACGCGCCACCGCGCGTCGCCCAGCCGACCCGAGGCGCCCGCGGCCACCTGATGCGTCTGCTCGGCACTCACCTGCCGGATGCGGCGGGTGCCGTCCTCATCGGCGGGCCCGTGGAGCAGCACGCCCACCCGCCCCGCGATCGCCCCGACGCCGCCCACGTGGTCGAGATCGAAGTGGGTGAGAACGAGCACGTCGATCCGGTCGATCCCGAGTCGAGCCAGGCACGCGGCGACCGGCTCCGGCGACGGTCCGGTGTCGATCAGCATGACGGCGCCGGCCGAGCGCAGTAGGACCGCGTCCCCCTGCCCGACGTCGCACAGCGCGATCCGCCACTCTCGGGGCGTGGTGAGCGGCACGACGACGGACGAGACCAGCAGGGTGCCGATCGCCAGCGCTCCGCCGATGCCAGAGGCGATCCCCGCGGCCCACCGAAGCGCGCGGCTCCGGCGCCCACGCCCGGTGGAGACGAGCAGCACGACGAGCACCGCGCCCGCGGCGGCCAGCGCGACGACGCCGCCCCAGCCCTCGACCCACGGCAGCGTGCTGCCGGGCAGCGCCGCGGTGGCATGGGCGGTGGCGGCGATCCAGGCCGCGGGAATCCACGCGAGTCCGACGAGCCCGGCCTGCAGCAGCGGCACCGGCGCGAGGAGGCAGGCGGCAAGGCCCAGCACGGTGGCGGCCGGCGCGGCGGGCGCCGCCAGCAGGTTCGCGACGACCCCGTAGACCGCGACGCCGGGGCTGACAAGCACGATGAGCGGCCCGCACACCAGCTGCGCAGACAGCGGCACGGCGAGCATCACCGCGAGCGGATGCGGCATCGCCCGCGCCAATCCGCGCGCGAGCGGCGGCGCGAGCACCAGCAGCGCACCGGTCGCCGCCACCGACAGCGCGAAGCCGAGCGAGAGGGCGAGCCACGGATCGAGCGCCAGGAGCAGCGCGACGGCGAGCGAGAGCACCGAGAGCCCCGCGCCGCGACGGCCCAGCAGGAGCGCCAGCATCGCGACGGCCGACATGGTGGCCGCGCGGATGACGCTGGGCTCCGGCGTGACCAGCACGACGAAGCCCACCAGCGCCGCGAGCCCCGCGGCCACCCGGAGCGCACGCCCGGCGCCGACGGCCGCGGCGCCGAGGAAGGCCAGGCCGACGACGATGGCGCAGTTCGCCCCCGACACCGCGGTCAGGTGCGTGAGACCGGAGGTGCGCATGGCGGCGTCCAGGTCGGCGTCGACCGCCGCGGTGTCGCCGACGGCGAGTCCGGGCACGAGTCCTGCCCCGGGTTGCGGCAGCCCGTCCGTCGCGGCCGCGAGACGCTCGCGCAGCCACGCGGATGCCGCTTCGACACCGGTCGGCGCGGCGAGGACGGCGATGTCGCCGGCGGGGCGCACCACGAGGACCGCGCGCTCCCCCGCATCCGCGGGGAACGCCGTAGCGATGAACCCCCAGCGCGCGCCCGGCGCGGCCTGCGGCGGCACCGTCTCGAGCAGCAGGGTCACGGGTGCGCCGCCCGGCAGTGCGTCATCGCCGACCCGGAGCGTCTCGACGACCGCATCGACCCGCGCGCCCCGCACGGTGGGCTCCGCCTTGCCGGTCACCCGCACCTCCAGCGTGAGCGCTCGACCATCCGCCGCCGACGCCGTCATCGCCCGTACCGGCTGCTCACCCGCGACGGTGGCGGCGGCGACCGTCGCGAACAGCAGCGCGACCGCGGCAAGGACGAGGAGGCGGGACGCGCGGGTGCCGAAGGTCAGCACCGCGCACACGAGCGCCGCGCCGCCCAGCAGCCAGGCCGCGCCCGCGGCGAGCGAGGGCACGATCGTCAGCGCGATCGCCGTCGCCCCGGTGCCGAGGGCGGCGGGGACGAGCCGCCACGCGCGCGGGTCCACCTCACACCGTGACCAGGTCGCGCAACCCGGCGATGAGCTTCTCGCCGATGCCGGGTACCGCCAGGAGGTCGTCGACGCTCGTGAAGCGCCCGTTCTGCTCGCGCCAGTCGATGATGCGCTGCGCGATGGCCGGTCCGATCCGGGGCAGTTCGTCGAGCTGCGCGAGGTCGGCGGCGTTCAGGTCGATCTTGCCGTCCGTGCGCTCGCCCGGCGGCGCCGCCGCCGTCTCGCCGATCGCCGGCACGTGCAGCTGCTCGCCGTCGGTCACCGGCCGCGCGAGGTTCACCGCGGCCGCATCCGCCGTGTCGCTCAGCCCTCCCGCCGCCGATACCGCGTCGAACACGCGCGCGCCGGTCGGGAGCAGATAGAGGCCGGGCATGGCGACCGCGCCCGCCACATGCACGTACACGCCGGTCTCCGCCGCATCCACCCCGGCGACGACGGATGCCGCCGGCACCGGCTCTGGCGTGATCGCCGCCGAGCGGATGAGGCCCACCGCCACCGTGACGGCGACGATCCCGAGCCCGACCACGACGATCGCCCCGACGCCCCAGCGGACGCGCCGAGGCCGGTCGGGCGGCGGTGAGATCACCCGCTCACGCTAGGAGGCACGCGGAGGCGGGACGCGCGTCGCGCGGCACGGTGTGGGCGTATCGCGCCTGCCGGAGCGGTGGGGAGATCAGGTGGGAGGGGCGCCGGCGACGCACACCCCGGTGCCGTCGGCGCGGTTCGCGCAGAGGCGGGCTCCGTCGTCCTGGAGGCCGCGGAGAACGGCCAGGTCTTCCTCGAGCATCTCGTCGCTCGCGTCACCGGCGACCGTGAGCGTGACCGCGCGGGGTGCGCTCACGAGGGAGACCGCCCCCGTGTCGCGCAGCGCGGCGGCGGCCGCCGCGACGCGGTCGCCGATCAGCGGCGGAGCGGCCGTGACGCGCAGCGCGACGTCGTCGGCGGCGCCCGCCGTCACCGTGATCGCGGCGAAGGCCGACGCCTCGGGGCGCGCCGACACGGCCTGGGCGAGCGACGCCGCCCGTGCCGGCGAATCGACGGTGAGATCGATGCTGCCGTCGTCGGTCCAGAGCGTGCGCACCTCGGAGAGGCGGGCGTCGTCGAGCGCGGCAAGCAACGCTCGGGCCGCGTCGCCCGAGGCGCCCGCGCCGAGATCGACGAGCGGACTCGCGAACACCACGGCCGGCGCGCCCGGGGCGGCGGATGCGGCGGCCGCCGCGGCGGCGACATCGACCTCGCGTGCGAGCGTGACCTCGAGCCGCTCCGGCTCGGCATGGAGGCCGGTCGTGGGAACGGCGCCCGCGACCGCCGTCCATGCCCTCTCGGCGTCGTCGATCCACGCGCCCGCGTCGCCCTGGATCCGCACCGCCTCATCGGCGCCGCGGACCGTGAGGTGCAGCCGGCCGCTGCGCGTCACGTCGGCGAGCACCTCGGGCAGGCTCCGCGCGAGCGCGAAGGCCTCGGCGCCATCATCACCGGTGAGCCCCACGCTCACCCCGCTCACCCGGTCCTCACCCGGACGGGAGGTGAGGGCGACGGATGCGACCCGCTCGTCCGCGCGCAGGCTCTGGGCGCGGGCGAGCACCCGCGCGCTGAGCCCCGCGTCGGCGAAGACCGGAACGGTCGCCTCATCCGCCACCAGGGTGATGCGCACGTCGGTGTCGGCTCGGTCGTGCGCGAACGCGCTGAGCCGGTCGGTCAGCGCACGCAGCTGCGCGTCGGTGGCTCCCGCCTGCGCCCGCACCTCGGCGCTCACGCCGCCGGTGAAGGGCATGTTGTCCGCCGTGCTGAGCTCGATGCCGGCGATCGTCGCATCGTCGCCGAAGGTCGCCGCGAAGTCCTCGCGCGCCCCATCCCCGCTGCAGCCGGTGAGGATCAGCGCCCCGGCCAGCACGATCGCCGCGAGAGCGCGCCACCGTCCTCTCGTCGCCATCGTGTCAGCGTATCGATGCCGTCGCGACGAAGGACCCCCGCGATGCGTCATCGCGAGGGTCCTTCGTCTGCGCGAGGTCAGTGCGTGCTGAAGCTGACGACCTTCGGCGCGCGCACGATGGCGCGCGTGATCTCGCGGTCGCCGAGCGCCCGCTGCACGCGATCGTCGGCGCGGGCGAGCCGCTCGAGCTCGGCGCCGTCGATCCGTGCGGACACCTCGAACGTGGCCCGCACCTTGCCGTCGATCTGCACGATCGCGGTGACGGACTCCTCGACGAGAAGCGTGGAATCCGCCTGACGCCAGGTCGCGAGCCCCACCGAGGGCTGGTAGCCGAGGATCGACCACATCTCCTCCGCCGTGTGCGGCGCGAACAGGTCGAGGATCATCGCGGTCGCCTCGGCGGCCTCGCGGACGGCCGGGTCGGCGGGGCCCGCTCCGCTGTCGATCGTCTTGCGGATGGCGTTGACGAGCTCCATGAGACGTGCGACGACGACGTTGAACTTCGTCTGCTCGATGAGCGACGGCGCATCGGCCCACAGACGGTGGGTCACGCGGCGCAGCGCCGTGTCACCCTCGGCCCACACGACATCCGTGGGGCTCGTGACGTCTCCGGCGACGCGCAGCGCGCGGGCCAGGAACTTGGTCGCGCCGGTCGTCGACACGTCCTTCCAGTCCTTGTCGTCCTCGACGGGGCCGGCGAACGCCAGTCCCACGCGGAGCGCATCGGCGCCGTGCGCGTCGAGCTCCTCCTGGAAGAGCACGAGGTTGCCCTTGCTCTTGGACATCTTGGCGCCGTCGAGGATCACCATGCCCTGGTTGATCAGGCTCGAGAACGGCTCGGTGAAGTCGAGGTGCCCCATGTCGTACAGCGCCTTCGTGATGAAACGCGCGTACAGCAGGTGCAGGATGGCGTGCTCGACGCCGCCGATGTAGAAGTCGACCGGTGCCCACTTGAGCGCCTCGCGGCCGGAGAACGCCTGGCTCGGGTCGCCCGGGGACAGGAAGCGCAGGAAGTACCACGAGCTGTCGACGAAGGTGTCCATCGTGTCGGGGTCGCGGCGCGCCGGCTCCCCCGTCTCGGGGTCGACGGTGGTGACCCACTCCTCCGCGCCGCCGAGCGGCGACGTGCCCTGCGGCAGCAGGTCGAGTCCCTCCGGGTCGGGCAGCCGCACCGGCAGCTGGTCGTCGGGCACCGGGGTGATGCGTCCGTCCTCGGTGTGCACCATCGGGATCGGGGTGCCCCAGAAGCGCTGGCGCGAGATCAGCCAGTCCCGCAGGCGGTAGGTCTTGGAGGCGCGCCCGGTGCCGGCGGCGTTCAGCTCCTCGACGACGCGGGCGATCGCGGTGCGCTTGCTCAGCCCGTCGAGCGAGCCGGAGTTGATCATCCGGCCCTCGCCGGTGAGCGCGACGCCGGTGCGCGCCGGGTCGATCTCTTCGAGCGCGGACGCGCCGTCGAGCGGATCGATCGGGGCACCGTCCTCGTCGAGTTCGATGACCGGGATGGCGCCGGTGATGGGCGCGGTGGTGTCGACCACGACGGTGACCGGCAGATCGAACGCGCGGGCGAAGTCGAGGTCGCGCTGGTCGTGTGCGGGAACCGCCATGACCGCGCCGTGACCGTAGTCGGCCAGGACGTAGTCGGCGGCCCAGATGGGCAGACGCGCGCCGTTGATGGGATTGATCGCGTAACGCTCGAGGAACACACCGGTCTTGGGCCGGTCCGTGTTCTGACGCTCGACATCCGTCGACTGCTGCACGGTGCGCAGGTACGTCTCGAACCGCTCGCGCGCCGCGTCGCCGGCCCCGGCCGCGAGCTCCGCGGCGAGGTCGGAATCGGGGGCGACCACCATGAACGTGGCGCCGTGCAGCGTGTCGGGGCGGGTCGAGAAGACGGTGACCTTCTCGTCGCGGCCCTCGATCTCGAAGTCGATGTCGGCGCCGACGGAGCGTCCGATCCAGTTGCGCTGCATCTGCAGCACCTTGTGCGGCCAGAAGCCCTCGAGCTGGTTCAGGTCGTCGAGCAGCCGGTCGGCGTAGTCGGTGATCCGGAAGTACCACTGGGTCAGCTTCTTCTTGATCACCACGGCGCCGCAGCGCTCGCAGTGCCCGTCGACGACCTGCTCGTTGGCGAGCACCGTCTGGTCGTGGGTGCACCAGTTGACCGGGCTCTCCTTGCGGTACGCGAGACCGCGCTCGTAGAGCTGCTGGAACAGCCACTGGTTCCAGCGGTAGTAGTCGGGGTCGCTCGTGTGCAGGACACGGCTCCAGTCGAACGAGACGCCGTAGGCCTTCAGGCTCGTCTTCTGCTGCGCGATGTTGTCGTACGTCCACGTGACGGGGTTGGCGCCGCGCTTGATGGCGGCGTTCTCGGCGGGCAGGCCGAACGAGTCCCAGCCGATCGGGTGCAGCACGTTGTAGCCGCGGTGACGCCAGAACCGGGCCACGATGTCGGAGTAGAGGTAGTTCTCGGCGTGCCCCATGTGCAGGTCGCCGGACGGGTAGGGGAACATCGCCAGCACGTACTTGCGCGGACGCGTGTCGTCCTCGCCCCCCGCGCGGAACGGGTCGAGCTCGGCCCAGCGCTGCTGCCACTTCTCCTGGATCGCGTGCGCGTCGAAGCCGCCCTCGGAGGAGGGGCCTGCGGTGTCGGTGGTGATCGAAGACACAGGAAGACCAATCAGTGGGGTGTCGGGAAGGTGCGCGATGCGCATCTTTCAGGTTACCCGACCCCCGGCGTCACCAGTCGGCGGGCAGCGACGCACCGAGTGCACGCAGCGGAGCCGAGGCCTTCAACGCCACCTCGGCGACCTCGGCCGCCACGCGCGACGACCACGTGATGCCGCCGCCGGCGCTGACCGAGGCGCCGCCGGGATGCGTCACGACCGTGCGGATGGTCATGGCGAGGTCGAAGCACCCATCAGCGCCGACCCACCCGAAGCAGCCCGAGAAGGCGCCGCGGGGCAGCTGCTCCTCGGCGTGGAGGAGGGTCATCGCCGAGAGCTTGGGCGCGCCGGTCATGCTCCCGGCGGGGAACGCCGCGTCCCAGAGGTCGCCGAGGGTGGCGCCCTCGTTCGCGCGACCGCTGACCGTGCTCACGAGCTGGTGCACGGCCGGATAGGTCTCGACCTCCAGCAGCCGATCGACGCTCACCGACGCCGGATCGCACACCCGCGCGAGGTCGTTGCGCATGAGGTCGACGATCATGACGTTCTCGGCTCGCTCCTTCGGGTCGGCCGCCAGCTCGCGCGCCAGCCGCTCGTCCTCCTCCGCCGTGGTGCCACGGGGCCGCGTGCCCTTGATCGGATGCGTCCGCACGCGGCCGTCGGCGCCGTGCAGGAACCGCTCCGGACTGGCGCTCACCAGAGACGTGTCGCCGGTGCGGATGAGAGCGCCGTGGTGCGAGGGCGACGCGGCGCGCAGCCCGGCGTGGACGGCGGCGGGATCGACGTCGCCGTCCACGTCGAACCGCGTCGTGAGGCAGAGCAGATACGCGTCACCCCGGCCGATCGCCTCGATGCAGGAGCGGATGCGGTCGGCATAGGTGGCCGCCGAGACACGGGCACGGGCGCGGATGCCGCGGTCGCCGAGGGGCACCGCCGGGCGCGGGGGCGGTGCGTCCTCGAGACGGTGCGCGAGAGCGCGCGGGTCGTCGCCGCCCGCCCAGACCCGACGCCGGGCGTGATCGAACGCCACCAGCTCGGTGATCCGCATCCACTGCGGGTCCGGCACCGCGGCGGCGGCGACGGGAGCCCCGGCCGCGCGAGCGCCCGCTTCGTACGACATCCAGCCGATCCACCCCTCCCGCAGGGGCCCTGCCGGGTGGTCGGGTGCGGCGTGACGGGCCACGGGCACCGCGCGCACCTCGTCGAGGGTGGCCGGTACCCCGCGACCGACCCAGCTCCAGCCCGAGCCGGCGTCGGGTCCGGCATCGAGCCAGAACGCGTACGCCTCGTCTGCGAACAGCGGGTGGACGAGCTCCGGGTCGATCCAGCGCGCGAGCGGCACGGGGGCGGGGGCGGGCACACTCCCAGGCTAGTCACCCGCGCCCCCTCTAGGCTCGGACGGGTGAACGAACTGCTCACCGGGATCCTCGACGCCGTTCGTGATGTCGACCCGGTACTGCGCGTGTTCATCGCCGGCATCGCGATCATGCTCGAGACGAGCGTGCTCATCGGGCTCATCGTGCCGGGCGACACGATCGTCATCGTGGCCGGCACCGCGGTGGACGGCCCCCTGCAGGGTCTCTTCCTCGGAATCGCCGTCGTGGTGGGATCGCTCCTCGGCGAGACGCTCGGCTACGTGCTGGGCCGCTACCTCGGGCCGTGGCTGCGCCGATCGCGCCTCGGGCGCCGCATCGGCGAGGAGAACTGGGCGCGCTCGGAGCGCTACCTGGAGCGGCGCGGCGGACCGGCGATCTTCATCTCCCGCTTCCTTCCCGTCCTGCACTCGTTGGTGCCCCTCACCGTGGGGATGGCCGGCTACTCCTACCGCCGCTTCCTGGCGTGGACGGCGCCGGCCTGCCTGATCTGGGCGACGCTGTACATCAGCGTGGCCGCGGCCGCGGCGGGCACCTACCGGGAGCTCGCCGACCGCATCCATTACGCCGGCTACATCTTCGTCGGCGTCATCGTGCTGTTCCTCGTGCTGGTCGTCATCGGCAAGAAGATCATCGAGCGCGTGGAGCGTCGTCACATGACCGAGGAACCGCAACCCCGAGAGGGCGGCGCGGCGAACGTGGAAGACTGAGGCCGTGGCCGAATCCCCTCGTCCGACCCGTCCCGACAAGATCCTCTGGTTCGCTCGTCTGGAGCGCCGCTTCCACGCCTGGCGTGAACGCGGCGCCCGTCGGCGCGGCCGGACCCCCGCTCTCACCGCCTTCCCCGGGTACGGGTCGGAGCGCTGGGTGCGTGTGCTCGGGCGGGTGGTGATCCCGCCGGTCGGACGCGACAAGGGCGAGTACGCCGGCGTGCGGGGCTGGCGCAGCTTCGCCGCCGTGCCGGTGGCCTCGGCCGAGGTCACCGTCCAGATCGGCGACACCTCTCATCGCGTCATCGCCGACCGGGGCGGCGTCGTCGACACGGTGCTCCCGGCCCGGCTGGCACCCGGCTGGCAGACGATCACCGCGTCGGTCGAAGGCGGCCCGTCCGCGACCCTGCGCATCCTCGTGGTGTCCGACGACGCCCGCTTCGGGGTCGTGTCGGACGTCGACGACACGGTCATGGTCACGGCACTGCCGCGCCCGTTCCTCGCCGCGTGGAACTCCTTCGTGCTCAACGAGCACGCCCGGCAGCCCGTGCCCGGGATGTCGGTGCTCCTCGAGCGCGTCACGCAGGAGAACCCGAGCGCCCCCGTCATCTACCTCTCCACCGGAGCCTGGAACATCGCTCCCACGCTCTCGCGGTTCCTCCGCCGACACCTCTTCCCGCCCGGTGCGATGCTGCTGACCGACTGGGGCCCCACCCACGATCGGTGGTTCCGGTCCGGCCAGGAGCACAAGCGGACGAACCTCGACCGGCTCGCCAGGGAGTTCCCCGCCATCACCTGGTTGCTCATCGGCGACGACGGGCAGCACGACGACGCCCTCTACACGGCGTTCGCGGGCGAGCACCCCGACCAGGTGGCCGCTGTGGCGATCCGCCGGCTGACGCCCGCCGAAGCCGTCCTCGCCGGTGGTCGCACGGTCGTCGACGATCACTCCGCGGCCTCCGTGCCCTGGGTGAGCGGCGACGACGGCGCGGCGCTCCTCGACCGCCTCGCCGAGGTCGGCGTGCTGCGTGGGGGAACCCACGCGTAGGCTGAACGCATGTGCGGTCGGTTCGTCGTTGCGAATGTCGCGTCCGAGCTCGTGGGCGTGTTGCGCGTCGATGTGACGAGCCCCGACCTGCCGGCGCCCTCGTACAACGTGGCGCCGATGGCGACGGCGGCGATCGTGCTCGATTCGGCGAAGACCGATCCGCCGACGCGGCGCCTCGAACCCGCCCGGTGGGGGCTCGTCCCCGGCTGGGCCAAAGACCCGAAGATCGGCGCGCGCGCCTTCAACGCCCGCGCGGAGGAGCTCGAGGACAAACCGATGTTCCGCGCCGCCCTCATCAAGCGGCGCGCCGTGGTTCCCGCCACGGGGTACTACGAGTGGAAGCACGAGGGCGACACGAAGACGCCCCACTTCATCCACCCCGCCGACGGCAGCCCGCTCTTCCTCGCGGGGCTCTACGAGTGGTGGAAGGATCCCGCCCGTGCCGACGACGATCCCGCGCGCTGGGTGCTCTCGTTCACCGTCCTCACGCGCGACGCGATCGGTGACCTCGGCTCGATCCACGACCGGATGCCGCTCTTCCTGGATGCCGATTTCGCGGACGCCTGGCTCGACACTGACACCGAGAACGTCGGCGATGTCCTGGATGCCGCCATCGACGCCGCCCCCGATGTGGCCCGGTCGCTCGACGCGTTCCCGGTCGACGCCGCCGTCGGCAATGTGCGCAACGACTCGCCCGACCTCATCCGACCGCTCGCCTCGTGAGGGTTCCGAGCCGGATCCGGTGCCGTCGGTGAACGACCGCGTGCTCCCCGCCGACCAGTGGCGCGCTCTCGAGGGCGCCCACGCCGAGCGCGCCGATGCCCTCACCGCCGGGCGCCGCCACCGCGCCGCGCGCGGCGAGACGCACCCGGTCGACGACTTCCTCTTCACCTACTACTCCTACAAGCCCGGCCTCCTGCGGCGGTGGCACCCGGGGGCGGGCGTCGTCCTGGCCGACGCACCCGAGCGCCGGGGATGGCGCGGCTACACCGCCGACAGCGGCGCGGCCGACGGCGTGCGCGTCGATGCGCCGACGATCGCCCGCGAGAAGGACGCGCTGCTGCGGGGGATCTCGTTGCTGCTGCGGAGCACGGCCCAGCGCACCGCGCAGTTCGGATGCTTCGGGCTGCACGAGTGGGCGATGGTCTACCGCTCCCCCGACCCCCGCCACACGGTTCCGCTGCGGCTGGGGGCCGCCGGGACCGACGCGGTCGTCGAGAAGCACGACCTGCGATGCACCCACTTCGACGCCTTCCGGTTCTTCACCCCCGACGCTGTGCCCCGCAACAGCACGTCGCTCGACCGGGCGTCGCAGCACGCCCGCGAACAGCCGGGGTGCCTGCACGCCGGCATGGACCTGTACAAGTGGGCGATGAAGCTGGGACCACTCGTGCCCGGCGACCTGCTGCTCGACGCCTTCACCCTGGCCCGCGACATCCGCGAGCTCGACATGCGGGCGTCGCCCTACGACCTGCGCGCGTGGGGGTACGAGCCCGTCGAGATCGAGACCGCTGCCGGCAAGAGCGCGTACGGCCGCGCGCAGCGCGCCTTCACCGAGCGGTCGGGCCCGATCCGTGCGCGCCTGCGAGGGATCGCCGACGACGCGCTGGCCACCCTGCACGTCGAGACCGCGGCGACTCCGGTCGCGTAGGCGGCGCCGCGCCTCGCACCGCCGTCAGCCGGCGACACCGCCCGCGGGGGCTTCTGCGCGCGGCAGCAGCACACGCAGCGAGAACCACTCGCCCTCGTGCCCGAGCGAGACCGAGCCGCCGTGCTTCTCCACCGCGGCCTCGATGTTGCGCAGTCCGTAGCCGTGCCCCTCGCCGTCCTTGCGCGTGACGATCCGCCCGTCCCGTCGGCGGAGCGTGCCGTCGTAGGTGTTCTCGACGCGCAGCATCACGAAGTCGTCGTGCGCGAACAGCGAGAACTTCACGGTGCGTCGCTCGCGTTCGGCGACCCGCGCCGTCGCCTCGAACGCGTTGTCGAGCGCGTTGCCCACGATGGTCGTCACATCCAGCGGCGGCAGGAAGTCGAGCAGGCGTCCGTCGGCGACGACCGCCATCGGGATGTCGTGCTCGCGGGCGTACATCTGCTTGCCGGTCAGCACCGCGTCGAGCACCGCGTTGCCGGTGCGCACGCGCGCGCCGTAGTCGCGCAGGGACGTCTCCAGATCGTCCAGGATGCGCGAGCGCGACTGCGGGTCCTGCTCGGCGCGGATCGCGTCGAGGTGGTGCTTCATGTCGTGGTACTTGCGATTGACCTCGTCGATCGCGCGGCGCGAGATCTCGTACTGGTCGTGCTGGCTCGTCAGCAGCCGCGCCATGGCCTCGGCCTCGCTGCGCGATTGCAGGTTCCGACGCACCTCGTGCTGCACGTACAGGGCGATGTACCCGCACAGGTCGACGAGGGTGCGGATGTAGAGGATCTCGAACCCGAGCCGGCCACTGAACGGCGTGGACGAGTTCACGAAGCTCAGGTTGGAGATGCCGAACGTCGCCGCGGCGATCGCGAGCGCGCCGACGAGGTCGGTCCTTCCCACCTCCACGTGGGACCCCCGCGGCATGTGGCGTTGCTCCACGAGCCACGCCAGCGTCAGGACGACCGCGTAGACGAGCACGAGGAGCGCGCTCTTCACGAGCGGCTCGGCGTCCGCGTAGAAGCGATCCAGCTGCCAGTGGATGGATGCGGTGAGCTCGGCCAGCACGAAGGCGCGCGCGGTGAGGTAGCCGGCGGTGACCGCCGACACGCGCAGCACCGCGAACAGCAGCGCGAACATCGCCGCCACCGCCACCAGCATCCCCGGGATCCAGAGGGTCACCGACACCGCTCCGGCCGCCCACTGGACGCCGAGCAGCAGCGCGAGTCCCCCCAGCACGGTCAGCACGGTCGGCAGCCACCGCATCCGTCGCGCCACGATCAGCACGAAGACGAGACAGGCTCCCCATTCGGCCAGGGCTGTGTAGGTGCGCGGGATGTCGGCGACCGCGTCGGCGACACCGTTCACGCCGTGATGCCCTTGGACCCGATGTAGGCGGCGAGGGCGGCGAGGAACTCCTTCTTGCGGGGCCGGCTCACCTGCAGACGAACGCCGCCGCGTACGCGGCAGTCGTTGCCCTCGACGCCCGTGACGTGACGGAGGTTCACCAGATATCCGCTGTTGCAGCGGAAGAAGTCCTCGTCGGCGAGCTCCGCCTCCATCGACTTCAGGGTCGTCACGACGACGTGGTCGCCGTCGAGGGTGTGGATGATGACGTGGTGCTTCGCGCTCTCGAGATACAGCACGTCTGCGACGTCGATGCGGTGGCGGTCGCCGTCCGACGACGAGAACAGGATGTGACGACGCTCGCGGCGGCGCAGACGCACCAGGCAGCGGGCGAGCTCCTGGTCGAACACCGGGTAGGTCACCGGCTTCAGCAAGTAGCTGAGCGCGTCGACCTCGTAGCCGCTGATCGCGAACTGCGGCGAGCTGGTGACGAAGAGGATCAGCACCTCGCTGTCGACCTCGCGGATGCGGCGCGCCGCCGTCATGCCGTCGACCCGCTCCATCTGGATGTCCAGCAGCAGGATGTCCCAGTCGGGGCGGTAGTCCTCGATGATGTCGCGCCCGTCGCGGAACGCACCGATGTGGAAACGCTCGCCGTGCTCGCGCTGGAAGCGGTCGAGGTGCGACAGCAGACGGTCGATGCTCGCCGGGTCGTCCTCGACGACGCCGATCCGGATCATCCCGTGCTCCTCTCCCCCGCCATCCTCGTCCTAACTGAATCCAACCACCCGTCGCGCCACCTGGTACGCCAGCGACGTCACCCGGCGCCCCGCCTGGCCCGGCAGGTTGCTGCTGGTGCCGATGAAACTGCGCCGCATCCGCGTGTACACCCAGGGGTTCTCGCGCTTGACGTGCCCCCAGAACTCGTCGCGCTGGGCCAGGTGCGCGGCGGTGCCTCCCCGGGCGAGGGTGGCGGAGGTGATGGCGCAGAGTCCTTCGATGTAGTGCAGGAGCGCCGCGTACAGCTGCACAGGCACCTCGCCCGCCGCCACGCGTTCCGGGGAGGGCAGGCCGTGGAGGGCGAGCTTGTTGACGAGCAGCTGCTGATCGACGCGCGCGACCATCACGTCCATGTCGACGGACTGCCCCGGGCGCCCGATGAAGTAGTGGTAGAGCGAGACGGGCAGATAGTACATCGTGCGGACGTGCGCGAGCGGACGCACCACGTACAGGTTGTCGACGTAGAACGTGTGGCGCGGCAGCGAGAGCCCCGCGGCGCGCAGCAGCGACGTGCGGTAGATGATCGCGTGCATCATCAGGTACTGCCGCTTGCCGAAGCGCTCGGTGTGCTCCCAGCCGAAGACGCGCATCGCCGGGAAGACCGAGTCGAAGCGCGAGGTGCGGTTGTTCTTGCCCACCCGGTCGTGCACGAAGTCCGTGAACAGAGCGTCGACGCCGCCCGCGGGCTCGAGCGCGGTGAGCGTATCGAGCACCGCGGCCAGCGCCGAGTCATCGAGCCAGTCGTCGGCGTCGAGCACCTTGAGGTAGCGACCGCGCGCGTGCGCGATGCCGGCCTCGATCGCCGCGCCGTGGCCGCCGTTGTCCTGATGGACGACGCGGATGCGGTCGGGATGACGCGCCGCGTAGATGTCGGCGAGGGGCCCCGTCGCGTCTGTCGAGCCGTCGTCGACCACCACCACCTCGACGTCGGCGCGCGCACGCGTCAACGGATCGAGCGCACGACGGAGGTACTGCGCCGTGTTGTAGGCGGGGACGACGACGCTCAGCAGCGGCGCGGGGCCGCTCGTCATGCCGGGGTGCCGCTCGTGAGCGTCGGCTCCTGCACCTTCTGACGGAAGATGACCTTGAAGATCGGGTAGAACACCCAGAATGAGATCGCCGCATTGATGATCATCGTGAGGACGTCCGCTGCCACGGCGCCGGTGGCGCCCCATCCCCATGTGTTCATAAGGAGATCGTAGATGGGCGCCTTGTAGAAGCCCTGCGCCGCGGCGGCGATGAACGTGATGACCACGTACGCGAGGGCGTACCAGGCGGCCGCGACCCAGATCGACGTGTTCGACTTGAACGTGATGTTGCGCTGCAGGAAGAAGTTCAGCACCTGCGCGATCAGCAGGGTGATCTGCACGGCGAGGAAGTACGACAGTCCGCCGCCGCCCTCGGGCAGGGGGCCCGCGGCGTAGTCGAACATGTAGTACTGACTGCCGTCGACGTTGGACCCCACCGGCAGCACCTGGAACGACACGTTCATCAGGTTCGTGAACGAGTCGAGCACCCAGCGCGCGACGGGCATCATGCCCAGCTGCAGCACGGTGACGCCGTTGGAGAGGATGAGGAACATCAGGAACTTCGACCACTCGGGGTGCCGCTCCACGAACCTCGTCCAGCGGGTCTTGATCGCGGTGAACATCACCGGCTCCTTCCTGCGCGCCGGCTGACGGAGGCAGCGGCGCGGAATGTCTCTCGGGTGTGCTTCTCGAGGCGGCGCCCGCGCAGGTAGGCGATGAGGACCGCCCCCATGCCGCGGAACGTCCGCCCGTTCACGAGCGTCAGGACGGCGTCGGTGAGCCGGCGCGTCGCGAGACCGCCGCTCATCTTCGACAGCACCCGGAACGGCGCGTTGAACATGAAGAGGATGTTGAGGTCGGGGTGTCCCGACGCATCGGCTTTCCGCCGGCGACGGTCGACGATCCCGAACGCGAAACGCGCCGTCCTGCTGCGCGCCGTGCTGATGCGGTCGATCGGATCGTTGTAGCCCAGCGGACCCGATCCCCATTCGGCGCTCGGCACGGGGCGTCCGAGCAACGCGGCGAAGTCGGCATCGGTGACGTGACGCACGTCCGCCCGCCGGTAGGCGTCCGGTTCGACCGGAGCGCTCGTCTCCGCCGCGGTGCCGTCGACGGCGAGGGTCGTGCTGAGTGCCAGGTCGACGCAGCTGTGGCCAACCGACACCCGGTACTCGCCGGGCTCGACCCGCCACTCACCGCCCGCCACGTCGAAGTAGCGGAACGCGCGGTCGCCGAGGGCGATGGTGACCTCCTCCGAGGCGCCCGCGTCCAGACGCACCTTGACGAAGCCCTTGAGCTCGCGCTGCGGACGGTGCACGCCGCTCTCGCCCACACGGCCGACGTACAGCTGCACGACGTCCGTGCCGGCGCGCTCACCGGTGTTGGTGACGGTCACGGTGGCGACGCCGTCCACGAGGCGCAGATCGGAGTAGGCGAACGTCGTGTACCCGAGGCCGAACCCGAACGGGAAAGCGACGTCGGCGTCCGTGGCGTCGTACCAGCGGTAGCCGACGAAGAGCCCCTCGCGGTACTCCGCGGTGCGCTGCGTGCTCGGGAACACGCCCGCCGTCGACGCGTCGGCTCCGCTGCGCGGGATCGACTCCGCCAGACGACCGCCCGGGGCGACGATGCCGGTGAGCACGTCGGCGATGCCCGAGGCCCCCGCCTCGCCGCCGAGGTAGGCGTGGATGAGGGCCGTCGTGTCGGACAGCCAGGGCATCTCGACGACGCCGCCGGCGCTCAGCACGACCACCACGCGGGGGTTGACCGCGGCGACGGCGTGCAGCAGCGCCACCTGGTCGGCGGGCAGCGCGAGGGTCGTGCGGTCCATCCCCTCGGACTCTGCGGTCTCGGGCAGGCCCAGGGCGAGGACGGCGACGTCGGCGGACGCGGCCAAGCGCGTCGCCTCGGCGATCAGGTCGCGCTGCTGCACGCCGTCGCGGCGGAAGCCCTGCGCGCGGCCGACGACATCGAGGACGCTCTCCTCGAGCGCATCGGCGAGCGTCGAGACCCGGCGCGCGTTGACGAGCGACGATCCGGCACCCTGGTACCGCGGTTCCGTCACGAAGTCGCCGATGAGAGCGACGCGTGTGGCGGGCGCGAGAGGAAGGATGGCGTCCTCGTTGCGCAGCAGCACGGCGGATTCGGCCGCGGCGCGACGCGCGAGCGCCTGGTGCGCCTCGACGTCGACCGTGGCGCGCACGGCACGCGCGGTGACGCGCTCGACCAGGTCGAGCACCTCCCGCACGCGCGCGTCGAGGTCGGCTTCGTCCAGCGTGCCGGCACGGACGGCTGCGACGATGTCCCGTGCCGAATCGAAGCCCGGCGACGGCATCTCCAGGGTGCCGCCGGCGCGGACGGCCGCGGCGGCGTCGTTCCCGCCGCCCCAGTCCGAGATCACGGCGCCGTCGAAGCCCCACTCCTCGCGGAGGATGTCGGTGAGCAGGTGGGCGTTCTCGTGGGCGTAGGCGCCGTTGATCAGGTTGTACGAGCTCATGATCGCCCACGGCTTCGCCTCGCGCACCACGATCTCGAAGGCGGTCAGGTAGAGCTCGCGGAGCGTGCGCTCATCGACCACCGAGTCGCTCACCATCCGGCGGAGCTCCTGGCTGTTGACGGCGAAGTGCTTGGGGGTCGCGGCGACGCCCTCCGACTGGATGCCGCGCACGTACGCGGCCGCGAGGCGCCCGGAGAGCTCGGGGTCCTCGGAGAAGTACTCGAAGTTGCGCCCGCCGAGCGGGCTGCGCTTGATGTTCAGGCCCGGGCCGAGGAGCACGTGCACGCTCTGCTCGGATGCTTCCCGGCCGAGGGCGGCGCCGATCTCGCCCGCCAGCTCCTCGTCCCAGCTGTTGGCGACCGTGGCCGCCGTCGGGAAGCAGGTCGCCGGCTCCGAGCCGTTGATGCCCAGGTGGTCGGCGGAGCCGACCTGCTTGCGCACCCCGTGGGGGCCGTCCGCCATCCAGATCGGCGCGATGCCGAGGCCGGGGATCTCACGGGTCTGCCAGGTGTTCGCACCGCTGAGCAGCGCCGCCTTCTCGAGGAGGGTCAGCGCCGCGACGGCGTCGTTCGCGTCAGTCACGATCAGGTCTTTCTGTTCGGGGCCGGGAGAGCGTGTCTCCCGGCCCCGTCCGGTTGTCGTTCCGGATCAGGCGGGGGTCGCCTCATCCGTGATCACTGCGGGGCGGTTGCGGTGACGGCGGAACCGCACCACGATCCACACCACGGCCGCGGCGAGCAGCAGGGCGAGGACGACCGTGACGACGGTGACCCAGACCTCCCACGCGGCGGGCTGGTAGGCCAGCGTCGCGCCGGGCGCCATGCCGTTGACCGCGTTCGAGTTCGCCACCGTGTACAGCACGTTGTGCGCCGCGTAGCGGATGTTCGACTGCGCGTACGCGCTGTCGATGTCCTCGACGGTCTTCGTGCCGGCGAAGGTCAGCATGTGATCCGTGCCGCGTGCCGCCCAGGCCTGGTCCACGTACAGGTACGGGTACAGGTTGAAGTCGGTGATCGCGAAGCCGGTGAAGCCCCACTCCTCCCGCAGCACGTCGTGCATCAGCGCCGCCGACCCACCGGCCCAGACGGCCCCGATGCGGTTGAACGAGCTCATCATGGCCGTCGCACCGATCTCGGTGGTCTGGAGTTCGCCGTTCTCGTCGTAGGTCGTCAGCTCACCCGAGGCGTCCTTCACGATCATCTCGAAGGGCTTGAGGTACACCTCGCGGATCGTCTGCTCGGTCGCCCACGTGGCGATGCCGTTGCCGTTGACGCGGTTGGTCTCCTGGTCGTTCATCGCGAAGTGCTTGGTGAACGAGTAGACGCCCTTGGTGAGGGCCCCGTCCACGGCTGCCGTGGCGAGCACGCCCGAGAGCACCGGGTCCTCCGAGTAGTACTCGAAGTTGCGACCCGCGAAGGGCGAGCGGTGCAGGTTCGCCGCGGGGGCGTACCAGCCGTTGGCACCCATCGTGAGTGCCTCGTTGCCGATCGCGACGCCCATCTTCTCGGCCAGCTCCGCGTTCCACGTCTGCCCGAGCAGGTACTCGGACGGGAAGGCGGTGCCGGTCCAGAGGTCCGGGTTGATGAACGAGCTGAAGCCGGCGGGGCCGTCGAGGTCGTTCGTGCGGATCTTGCCGATCTCCGGCAGGCCGGCCGTGTTGTACGCGCCGGAGGTGAGCATGTCGACCACCTCGTCCAGCTCGAGCTGGTTCAGCAGGTCGTCCCACGCCGGGTCGTCCCAGGCGAGACCGCGCAGGTCGATCAGCGACAGGTCGCCGTCGGCGCCCCAGGTCGGGGCCTCGACATCCGGGTTCTCGGCAGCCGCTGCGGCCGCGTCGTACGGGGCGAAGGCCGCGATCGTGGCCTCGCTCGCCTCGAAGTCGGCACCCTCGGGAGCCGTCGGGAAGGTCCCGGCGAAGTCGGCGCGAGAGAACTCGGTCACCGCCCCGTCGGTGAACTCGGCCGTGACGTCCGCGAACTGGTTCGTGGCCGGGGTCTCGTCGCTCGCACGGCCGTCGCTGTAGACGACCGTCTCCGCGACGGTGTAGTCGATCGGCGCGGTGCCGGCGGCCACGGTGTGGGAGTCGGTCTGCACCTTGATCTGATAGGTGCCGGCGTCGAGCGTGTACGCGCCCTCACCGGTGCTGTCGTACGAGGCCATCTCCTCGACCGGGATGCTGAGCGTCAGCGTCTCGGAGGCACCGGCCTCGAGCAGTCCGGTCTTGGCGAAGTCGCCGAGCACGACCGAGGACTTCTCGATGCCGCCGGGCGTGTAGGGAGCGGTGTAGTACAGCTGCACGACGTCCTTGCCCGCCACGTCGCCGGTGTTGGTCACCTCGACGTCGACCGAGATCTCGCCGTCGACGGCGCCGAGCTGCTGTCCGGTCACCTCGTAGGAGAAGTCCGTGTAGCTCAGGCCGTAGCCGAACGGGTAGACGACGGCCTGGTCGTAGTCGAGGAAGCCCTCGACCGCGGCGGTCTCGTAGTAGCGGTAGCCGACGTAGATGCCCTCTTCGTAGTCCACGAAGTAGGCGTCGTCGACGTTGGTGTACGCATAGTCGCCGAAGTTGACGAACGTCGGGTCGGCGGTGAAGTCGCGCGAGAAGATGTCGACCGTGCGGCCCGAGGGGTTGATCTCACCGCTCAGGATGGGGCCGAGCGCGTTGAAGCCGTTCACACCGGGCGAGCCGGCCAGGATCACGCCGTCGATTCCCTCGTCGTCCTGCAGCGGGCCGAGCTCCATCGACGTGGATGCGTTGACCACCACGACGACGTTCTCGAAGTTCGCCTTGGCGAGCTCGATCAGGTCCTTCTCGTCCTTGTTGAGCTCGAGCTGGTGCTGGCCGGCCTCGGCGTTCTCGTCCCAGGCCTCCATGTTCGTGGCCAGGTCGCCGCCTTCGCCGCCGCCGCGTCCGATGACGATGACCGCCGCGTCCCCGAACTCGGCGAAGCTGTCGAGCGATGCCGCGGAGTAGTCCGCGACCGGCATCTCACCGATGTTGTAGTTGGACTCCTCGGGCTTGTCCATGACGATGTTCGTCCGGCCGCCCTCGGCCGCGGGGTTCGCCTCGGCGAAGGCCGCGAGCTGGTCGTAGACGGTGCCGTTGACGGTGAAGCCGCCGTTCTCGACACCGGCGCGGATGTTGACCGCGGTGCGGGTGTCGGCCGTGCCGGAGCCGGAGCCGCCGTAGACGGGGTCTGCGGCGCCACGGCCCAGCAGCGTGATGCTGCCGGTCGCGAGGGGCAGGGTTCCGTTGTTCTTGACGAGGGTCATGCCCTCCTGCGCGATCTCTTCGACGATCGTGGAGGAGGCAGCCTTCGCCTCGTCCTGCGTCGCGTAGTCGGCGGTGTAGTACGCGGTGTCGAGCTCGGCCCCTTCAGCGGTGTTGCTGATCTCGTAGGTACCGGCGCCCATGTACGACTCGATAGCTCCACGGAACATCCCGATCGCGATGTTCGCACCGATGGCCACCACGGCCACCACTGCAACAATCGGGATCCAGATCGCCAGGAACTTCTTGTTCGACATCGGCCGCTTAGCCGTCGTGGAACTCACTGTGTTCTCCTCTGTGTGCAGACCTCCGTCGGTGGAGGCCGGCACCGTGCCTCGGCGCAGCGGTGCCAGAAGCCATTCCACCCGCGGTCCGCGGGCTCTCCGGCGCACACGGAGAATCTGTCGCTTTCACCGCATGAACTGTCGCCCCCATCGGCTCACCCGACGCATCCCCGACGGGGACGCGCCCCGGGCGCCGCGCGGATCAGCCACCGGAGCCGACGCCGACCACGGTCATGACGCCGACGAAGATCACGACCCACGCGGCGAGCAGCAGCAGGTGCCCCGCCGCCGGCACGATCATGCCGATGATCGCCGCCGTCCTCGCCCGGGCGCGCCGGACGAGAGCGACGATCCCGACGACGATCGCGGCGATGCCCGACAGCCACGGCAGCAGCCCGACGAGCGCGCGCACGGGGCTGTCGTAGGCCAGGACGAGCGCGTTGTTGAGGACGAATCCGAGGATCGTGAGCACGGGACTCGCGACTCCCAGCCCCAACGTCACGTACGACAGGGTGGCGGATGCGGGCGGGCGCGGCGTCGGCGGGGTGGCGGCGAGCCAGCGCTGCCCGGACGGAGGAACGGGGGCGGTCATCGTGCGTCCTCCTCGGTGGGAACCTCGGCGGGCGTGTCGCCGGTCGCCACGGCCTCGGGCACCTCACCCGCTCGGTAGCCGGGCAGGCGCGTGGCCGGGACGATCGCCAGGGCGCTGACCCCCGCCAGCACCAGCAGCCCGATCTTGAGGGCGCGCAGACGCGCGTCCTCGTTGAGCGCGACCGCCGCATCCACCTGCGCCGGTGTCGCATCGGTCGCCGCCAGCACGGCGCCCAGCCGATCGTTGCTGACGAAGGTGACACTGTCGAGATCGACCTGCGAGACGAGTTCATCGGGCAGCTCCGGGTCGGCGGCCAGGGCCGCCGTGATGTTCGCGCTCAGGATGCCGACGAGCAGAGCGCCCGCAACGGCAGTGCCGACGGCCGAGGCGAGGTTCTGCGTCGTTCCCCGCACGGACCCGACGTCACCGGCCAGCTCCTTGGGCGATGCGGTCACCAGCACGTTGAAGACCAGGGTCACCAGCGCCCCCTGCCCGATGCCGAAGACGACCAGACCCAGGATCGTGGGAAGCGTCTCCCAGTTGTTCGTGACCACGAACGCCAGCCAGAGCAGCGCCGCCGTCGTCAGGCCGAACGAGAAGACGGCGATCGTCCGGGGCGGGAAGCGGCGGTAGAACCGCACGACCACCATGGCGGTGAAGAAGACCGTCAGGTTGAAGGGCAGCATCGCCAACGAGGTGTCGAACGGCGTGCGCCCCTGCACGATCTGGATGTAGAGCGGGATCGTGAAATTGAGCGCGGCCTCCAGGCCCACCACGATGAACATCGCGTACACCGCGGCGCGCTCACGCGAGGACGCGAACACCGACACGCTCACGAGCGGCACCTTGCCGGCTGCCGTGCGCCGCCGCGTCCAGACGAAGAACGACTGCACCAGCACCAGCCCGACCACGATCAGCACGGGCGCGGGCGAGAGTCCGAGGATGTCGAACGGGGCTTGGGGGTCGGCGGTCAGCAGACCCCAGCCGTTCAGATTGTTGACGCCGAGGGTGAGCGAGACGATACCTGCGCCGATGAGCACCGCGGCGACGACATCGATGCGGATGGCGCGGTTGCCGGGCGCGCTGCGCAGCCGGAAGCTCAGCAGGAAGACCGCGATCGCGAGCAGGAGCACGACCACGAAGACCTGGCGCCAGCCGACGAGGGTCGCGAGCGTGCCGCCGATCAGGAAGGCGCTCACGCCCGCGAGGGCGCGCGCGGATCCGAGCGAACCGATCGCGGTCTCCTGCTGGCTCCCTCGGTAGTTCTCGGCGATGAGGGCCACGAGCGAGGGCACGATGATCGCGGCGGCGGCCCCGGCCATCGCCTGCGCCGCGATGACCCACGCGACGCCCGGCGCGGTGATCATGAGGACGGCCGAGGCGGCGAAGAGGGCGATGACGATGCGGAACATGATCACCCAGCCGACCCGCTGGCCGATCTTCGCGCCCACCATCACGAGCGCCGCCACGACCAGGCCGTAGGTGACGATCGCCGTGCTCACGTCCGTGGGGGCGACGTCGAAGCTCTCCACCATCCCGCCGAGCGACACAGGGAGAGCCGAGACGTTGTACGACATCAGGATCTGGGCGAGGAACAGACCCGCCATGGGCACCCAGGAGGCGCGAGGGGCCTCGGTCGTGCGCGCTGCGTCGTTCATCCCGGGTTCTCCTGGTTCGTGTGGGGTGCGGAGGCGAAGATGTTGAGTCCGAGCGCCCGCGACAGGTACGCGGTCGCGATCTGCCCTCGCACGCTGTTGCCTGCCGAGTCGAGCCGGGGCGCGTAGGCGCCGATGCCGACCTTGCCGGGCGCGACCGTCACGAGGCCCCCGCTCACACCGGACTTGCCGGGCAGGCCGATCTCGAACAGCCACTCCCCCGAACGCTCGTAGAGACCGCTCGCCGCGAGCACGGCCAGGGTGTCGCGGCACACCGTCGCCGAGACCACGCGCACGCCGGTGACCGGGTTCACCCCGCCGTCGGCCAGCGTCGCCCCCATCACCGCGAGGTCCCGCGCATCGATCGACACCGCGCACTGCCGGGTGTAGATGTCCACGGCCTCATCCGGGTCGCTGCGGATCCGCCCGTAGCTGGCCAGCAGCTCGGCGATCGCCGTGTTGCGCCCGTTCGTCGCCATCTCGGAGCGGTAGACCTCGTCATCGATCGTCAGGTCACGTCCGGCGAAGCGCGAGAGACCGGCCCGGATGAACTCCCACCGCTCGGTGGCCGTTGCGCCGGGAACCAGGGCGGTCGTCGCGATCGCGCCGGCGTTGACCATCGGGTTCATCGGATGACCGTCGTTGAGTTCGACGGCGATGACCGAGTTGAAGGGCAGTCCGGTGTTGTTCACGCCGACCGTGTCGAAGACCTCTTGGTGTCCGAGCTGCCCGCACACGAGCGCGTAGACGAATGCCTTCGAGATCGACTGGATGGAGAACGTCCGGCGCGTCTGACCCACCTCGTGGAGTCCGCCGTCGACATCCGCGACGCACACCCCGAAGGCCTCCGGATCCGCTTCCGCGAGGATCGGGATGTAGTCCGCGACCGTGCCCTCGGTGTGCACACGAGCACGGTCGTGCGCCGCCGCAAGGAGGTCGTCGATGCGCGCCGTCTCGGGCACCTCGCCCGTCGCCGCAGCCTGAGGCACATCCTCGACGTCGAGTTCACTCTCCCGCATGCTGCTCACCGTAGCCCCCGGTGCGACGGGGCGCGATCGAACTCTCGGAGAAACGACGAAAGCCCCGGTGAAACCGGGGCTTTCATCTCATTCGGTGGACCTGAGGGGACTCGAACCCCTGACCCCCTGCATGCCATGCAGGTGCGCTACCAGCTGCGCCACAGGCCCTCCGTCACCCGTTCGGGCAACTCGTACAGCTTACTACATCCGCCGCGCTGCGACGAAATCGAGCCCGCTGTCAGTCCTCGGCGCGCGCCGGCTCCGGGAGCTCGATCGGCACGGTCGGGCAGTCCTTCCACAGGCGCTCGAGCCCGTAGAACGTGCGCTCCTCCTCGTGGAAGACGTGCACGACGAGGTCGCCGAAGTCGAGAAGCACCCAGCGGGACTCCGCGCGTCCCTCACGGCGCACGCGCTTGACGCCGCTGGCGAGCAGCTGCTCTTCGATCTCATCGGCGATCGCGGCGACGTTGCGCTCGTTGCGGCCGGTGACCAGAAGGAAGATGTCGACGAGCGGAAGCGGGTCCGACACGTCCAGCGCGACGAGATCCTCGCCGCCCTTCGCGTCGGCCGCACGTGCGGCGATCTGCAGCGCCTGAACGCCTGCGTCGGTGGCTGTCATGAGACAAGTCCTGTCGTTACGGCGAAGACGAGCACCCCGACGAGGGCGAGGGCCAGCGCGCCGGCGGTGATCGCCAGCAGCACCATGAGCCTGCTCCCCTTCTCGGGCGCCGGCGGACGGATGATCTCGTCCGCGCGCTTCACGGTGGAAATCGCGGCGCTTGCCGCGATGGGGGTCGGGGAGGATGCGGCGGGGAGCTCCCCGTCGATGAGGACGGCGTCCGCGTCCTTGCCGTCGGTGGTGCCCGGTCCGTGCCCGCGCGAGCCCAGGCCCTCGGGAAGCGCGAAGGTGCCCGTGATGAGCACCTCTCCGGTCGCCGTGATCGGAGACGTCAGTCCCGCGGCCGGCGTCTGCGAGAGGATCAGCGCATTCGGGGTGAGCACCGCACCCGTGCTGGCGCTCTCACGCGTCAGCAGGTGGTCGAACGACGGCGGCACCGGGGCTTCGGCCACGCGTCCGTCGAGGAGCGCGGACCCGAGCTGCGGCGACACCGTGGCCACCGGCTCGTCCGCGGCGAGGGCCGCTTCGGCGGCGAGCAGCGGCGTCTGGTCGGCCGGGCGCTCGTCGTCGGCGGGAGCGAGCGTCGGCGCGTCGCGCTTGGCGGACTTCGCCGCCTTCTCGCCCTTCGCGGGCTTGTCGCCCTTCGCCGGCTTCTCCGGCTTCGCGGCCTTCTCCTCCGCCTCGGACGGCGTCGCCGCCGCGGCGGCGGGCACATCGGGCGCAATGACCGGCACGGATGCCGTGCGGATGCGCTCCTGCTCACGCGCCTGGCGGCGGGTGAGCGGCGAGACGCCGAGATCGACGCTGGCGTCGGGGCGCGGGGCCGCCGGCACGACCGCAGGAGCGGCGGCGCGGGGCAACGGCGCGGGCGTGACCGGCGGCGCGGCAGGCTCGTCGGGCGCCGCAGCGGCGTCGTTCGCGGCCGCCGTGGCTTCGTTGGGCGTCACGATGGGGGTGGATCCGGTGTGCCGGATCTCTCGCAGCTGTCGCCGTGTCAGTGACGGCCCGCTGGGCTGATCGGGGTTGCTCATGCCTTGCTCCGGTAGAGGTGGTGCTTCGCAATGTACTGGACGACACCATCGGGGACGAGGTACCACACCGGTTGTCCGGAACGGACCCGATTCCTGCAGTCCGTCGACGAGATCGCGAGGGCGGGGATCTCGAGCAGACTCACGTTCTCCGTCGGCAGTCCCGCGGCACTCAGGGGGTGGCCGGGGCGGGAGACGGCGACGAAATGGGCGAGATCCCAGAGTTCATCATGGTCCCTCCAGCTGAGAATCTGCGCCACGGCATCGGCACCGGTGATGAAGAAGAGCTCGGCGTCGGGCCGCTGCTCCTTCAGATCACGCAGCGTGTCGATCGTGTAGGTGGGACCGGTGCGGTCCATGTCGACGCGGCTGACGCTGAAGTCCGGGTTGGATGCGGTCGCGATCACCGTCATCAGATACCGGTCCTCGCTGGGCGAGACGGTCGTCTTCTGCCAGGGGCGCCCCGTGGGCACGAACACGACTTCGTCGAGTCCGAACGACGACGCGACCTCGCTGGCGGCCACGAGGTGGCCGTGGTGGATGGGGTCGAACGTTCCGCCCATGACCCCGATCCGGGGCGCACGGGTCGTCATCACGTCGGCGGAGGTCAGTGTCCGTGTCCGTGCGGCTGCAGGTCGGCGGCGTGCTTCTCGGCGTACACGGCGGCCTTGTGCGCGTGGCGGTTGGCCACGTTGCGGTAGGACAGCGTGACGAGGCCGAGAGCGGTGAACACGACAAGCGCGACGATGCCGTACCCCACGGTCTCGAGCGCCACGTTTCCGTGGTGCTCGGCTTCCTCGGCTACGAGGGCGAGGGTCAGCGCAAGGCTCATCGGGTCTCCGTTCGATCGGCGGGCGCGCGCACGCGTTCCCAGCTTAGTCGGTCAGCCGCGCACCTGCCCGGAGCCGCGGACGACCCACTTGGTGCTCGTCAGCTCGCGCAGCCCCATCGGGCCGCGGGCGTGCAGCTTCTGCGTCGAGATGCCGACCTCGGCGCCGAAGCCGAACTCGCCGCCATCCGTGAACCGCGTCGAGGCGTTGGCCATGACGACGGCCGAGTCGACCTCGGCCAGGAACCGCTCGGCGGCCGCGTCGTCGTCGGTGATGATCGACTCGGTGTGATGCGTCGAGTAGCGGCGGATGTGATCGAGGGCGTCGTCCATGTCGTCGACGACGCGCATCGCGATGTCCAGGCTCATGTACTCGGTCGCCCAGTCCTCCTCGGTCGCCGGCACGATGCCGTCCGCCAGCCGTACGACCGCATCATCGCCGTGCACCGTGACCCCGGCGGCGTGGAGCGCAGCGACGACGGGCGCCACGATGCGCTCCGCCGCACCGGCGTGCACGAGCACCGTCTCGGCGGCGTTGCAGACACTGGGGCGCTGGGCCTTGGCATTCACGACGATCGAGGACGCCCGCTCGAGCGGAGCGCTCTCGTCGAGGTACACGTGGACGACGCCGGCGCCCGTCTCGATGACCGGCACCGAGGACTGTGTGACCACGGTCTCGATGAGCTGCGCACTGCCGCGCGGCACCAGCACGTCGACGATGCCGCGGGCGTTCATCAGCTCCGTCGCACCGTCGCGCCCGAACGCATCGAGGGTCTGGATCGCGTCGGCATCCACCCCGTTCTCGGTGAGGGCGGAGCGCATGGCGGCCACGAGAGCGGCGTTCGTCTGCTCGGCGGCGGTGCCGCCGCGGAGCACGACCGCGTTGCCCGAGCGCAGCGCGAGCGCGGCGATGTCGACGGTCACGTTGGGTCGAGCCTCGTAGATCGATCCCACGACACCGAACGGCACCGACACCTTCTGCAGGTGGAGACCGTTGGGGAGCGTCTTCTCCTCGAGCACGCGTGCGACCGGGTCGGGAAGACCGGCCACCTCGCGCACCGCCTCGGCGAGAGCACCCACGCGGGCTTCGTCCAGCGTCAGGCGGTCGAGCAGCGACGCGCTCAGACCGCTCTCGGCGCCGCGCTCCAGGTCGACGCGGTTGGCCGCCACGATCTCTTCGGAATCGCGATCGATGGCGTCCGCGATGGCGCCGAGGAGCGCGGTCTTCGCCGCGTCGTCGAGACGGGCGATCTGCCGCGAGGCGCGCTGCGCGAGCAGCATCCGCTCCCGCGCGCCGAGAGTGGTGACGGTCATCGCGTCAGTCTATCGACGCACGCCCACCGGGCCGGTGACGCCCGGCGCCTCCGGTTCGGGGTTGGGCTCGAACCACGTACCGACGTCCGCCCCCGACAGCGCCTCGCTGACGAGGTCGATGCTCGTGACGAGCACGCCGACCCCGGCCGCGGCGGCCAGCGTCGCAGCCGACACCTTCGTCGCCGCTCCCCCGGTGCCGATGCTGTTCACGACGGCGGAACCGAACTGGTACTGCGCGAGGTCGTCCCCGTAGCGCACGTCGTGGATGGGCTCGGCGCCCGGCTCGTCCGGCGGACGCGTGTACAACGACACGATGTCGCTGAGCAGCACCAGCGCGTCCGCGCCGATCAGCTGCGCCACGAGCGCTCCGAGGCGGTCGTTGTCTCCGAAGCGGATCTCGTGGGTCGCGACGGTGTCGTTCTCGTTGACGATCGGCAGGATCCGCAGCCCGAGCAGCCGTTCCATCGCGCGTCGCGCGTTGGAGCGGTGCGTCGGGTTCTCGAGGTCGCCCGCGGTGAGCAGCACCTGGCCGGCCACGATCGCGAACGGCCGGAGCGCCTCCTGGTAGCGGTAGACAAGAACGTTCTGCCCCACCGCGGCGGCCGCCTGCTGGGTGGCGAGGTCGGACGGCCGGGTGTCGAGCGCTAGGAAGGGCATGCCCGTGGCGATGGCGCCGGAGGACACCAGCACGACCTCGGAACCACGCGCGTGGGCCTCGGCGAGTGCGTCGACGAGGGGCTTGATCTTGGTCGCGTTCTCGCCGCTGATCGACGACGAGCCGACCTTGACGACGATGCGTCGGGCGCCCGCGAGCTGCGCGCGGGTCGCCGCCGTCACTCCTCGTCCCGGGCGATGCGCTCGGATTCGAGCTCGGCGCGGGCGGCGGCCTTCGCGTCCATGCGGTCGTGGTAGCGCTCGCGCCGCTGCGACGTGGTGCGCCGCGGGTTGAGGTCGAGACGCGGGTCGGTGCCGCGGGGCGCCGTCATCAGCTCGGCGGCCGAGCTGAGCGTGGGGTGCCAGTCGAACACGACGCTGTCGCCGGTTCCGATGAGCACGGTGGCCCCCGCGGTCGCGCCGGCCCGGAAGAGCTCGTCCTCGACGCCGAGCTTGTCGAGTCGGTCGGCGAGGAAGCCCACGGCCTCCTCGTTCTGGAAGTCGGTCTGCTGCACCCACCGCACCGGCTTCTCGCCGAGGATGCGGTACACCGGTCCGTACGTGCCGCCCTCGACGCGCACGCTGAACTCCTTCTCGGAGCCCTTCGGGCGGATGACGATGCGCTCGGGCGCCGGGGTGGCGGCCACCTCCACGCGGTGGCGGGCGATGATGTCCGCCAGGGCGAACGACAGTTCGCGCAGGCCGGAACGACTCACCGTCGAGATGTCGAAGACGCGGTAGCCGCGCGCTTCGAGCTCGGGGCGCACGAGATCGGCGAGATCCTGGGCCTCCGGGACGTCGACCTTGTTGAGCGCGATGACCTGCGGGCGATCGAGCAGCGGCGTCTGGCCCTCCGGGACGGGGTACGCGGCCAGCTCGGCGAGGATGACGTCGAGGTCCGAGATCGGGTCGCGACCGGGCTCGAGCGTCGCGCAGTCGAGGACGTGGACGAGCGCGGTGCAGCGCTCGACGTGACGGAGGAACTCGAGGCCGAGGCCCCGACCCTCGCTGGCGCCTTCGATGAGGCCGGGGACGTCGGCGACCGTGTAGCGGATGTCGCCCGACTGCACCACGCCGAGGTTCGGGTGCAGCGTCGTGAACGGGTAGTCGGCGATCTTCGGGCGCGCCGCCGAGAGGGCCGCGATCAGACTGGACTTCCCCGCGGAGGGGTAACCGACGAGCGCGACGTCCGCGACGGTCTTCAGTTCGAGAGCGACGTCGCCCTCCCACCCGGGCGTGCCGAGCAGCGCGAACCCGGGCGCCTTGCGCTTGGGGGACGAGAGCGCCGCGTTGCCGAGACCGCCCTGGCCGCCGGGGGCGACGACGAAACGGATACCGGGCTCGACCATGTCGATGAGGACGGAGCCGTCCTCATCCTTGACGACCGTGCCCACGGGGACGGGAAGCTCGATCGCGGCACCGGCGGCGCCAGAGCGGTGATCGCCCATCCCGAAGCCGCCGTTCTCGGCGGTGCGGTGCGGCGAGTGGTGGTACGACAGCAGGGTGGTGACCTGCGGGTCGGCCACGAGCACGACGTCGCCGCCGTGTCCGCCGTTTCCGCCGTCGGGGCCGGCCAGCGGCTTGAACTTCTCGCGGCGCACCGACACGCAGCCGTTGCCGCCCTTACCGGCGCGCAGATGCAACGTCACTCGATCGACGAACGTGACCATGTGGGCGCCCTCCCGGGGATGACGCGAGGGGCGGGCCTAAGCCCGCCCCTCGCTGATGATTGTGCGTGTGCGCTCGGATTACTCCGCAGCGGCCACGATGTTGACGACCTTGCGGCCGCCCTTGGCGCCGAACTGCACGGCACCGGCGGACAGCGCGAACAGCGTGTCGTCGCCGCCACGGCCGACGTTGACGCCGGGGTGGAAGTGGGTGCCGCGCTGGCGGACGATGATCTCGCCCGCGTTGACGACCTGGCCGCCGAAGCGCTTCACGCCGAGGCGCTGAGCGTTCGAGTCACGACCGTTGCGGGTGGAGCTTGCGCCCTTCTTATGTGCCATCTCTTCGCCTCTTCCTCGGTCTTACTTGATGCCGGTGACCTTGACGCGCGTGAGGTCCTGACGGTGCCCCTGGCGCTTCTTGTAACCGGTCTTGTTCTTGAACTTCTGGATCACGATCTTGGGGCCGCGCTCTTCGCCGAGAACCTCGGCGGTGACGGTCACCTTCGCGAGCTTCGCCGCGTCGGTCGTGACGGCGTCGCCGTCGACGAGCAGGAGGGCGGCCAGCTCGAGCGTCTCGCCGACCTTCGCCTTCTGACGGTCGAGAACGACGACCGTGCCGACCTGGACCTTCTCCTGTCGGCCACCGGCGCGCACAACTGCGTAAACCACTTCACACCTGTTTTCGTCTGGGAGCGCTCGGCTCCGATTGTCTAGAGGGACTCCGCATGAGTCAGCGGAGAATTCCTGGTACTCGATGAGCCGGCGTACGCACGGCCACGCGTCTGTTGAGAGACGACGCACCAAAGGGATACATTACCCGATGAACGTGCCCGGTGGCAAAGCCGCCACCCCGCGTGTCGGTCCGCGCCGCCCGGGGTGAGCGCCGACCTAGGATCGTGCCGTGGCGATTCTGATCGACGATCCCCGCTGGCCCGCGCATGGCCGGCTCTGGTCGCACCTCATCAGCGACACCGATCTGGCGGAGCTCCACGCCTTCGCCGCCGCCAACGGCATCCCCCGGCGCGGATTCGACCGCGATCACTA
Organism: Microbacterium sp. NPDC089189; assembly: GCF_040685095.1. Classification (NCBI taxonomy): domain Bacteria; kingdom Bacillati; phylum Actinomycetota; class Actinomycetes; order Micrococcales; family Microbacteriaceae; genus Microbacterium; species Microbacterium sp. NPDC089189. The sequence goes on along the minus strand of NZ_JBFBHG010000001.1, from coordinate 69,356 downwards.
CGACGTCCCCGACGAGGCCCACGCACGTCTCGTCGCCGCCGGCGCACGCGCCGTCGACGGTCACACCCTGGTCCGCGCGCTTCTCGCGTCGGGTCTGCGGATCACCGCCCGCGAGCGTCGCGGGCGGTGATCCGCAGGGTCACTCCCCCTCGGGAGAGTGGACGACCGGCGTGCCGGTGAGGGCAGCGGTGGTCACGCGACGGCGCGAACGCCCCTGACCCGGTGCCTTCGGCTCGGGCAGCGCGCTCAGCACCGAATCGAGCAGGAGGTCCTTCTCGGTGCGCGGGGACTTCTCCTGGCGCGGCTTCTTGCGCTTGGCGCGCGGACGCTCCTCGACGGTCTCGACGACCTCGACGGTCGCGGTGACCTCGAGCGTCGCCTCATCCTCTGCGCTCGGCTGGATGGTGGAGGCGGCGATCTGCGCCAGGGCAGACTTCACGCCCTCCGTGATGACGTGGGCCTGACCGCCGGTCTGCGGCGGCGGAGGCGGCGTCTGACGACCGCCGCGGCGTCCGCCGTTGTTGTTGTTGCCGGAACCGTTGCCGCCGTTGTTGCCGTTGCCGTTTCCGCCGCCGCCCGAGCGGTGCTTGACGACCGGGTCGTGGTGCACGATCACACCGCGGCCGGCGCAGACCTCGCACGCCTCGCTGAAGGTCTCGAGGAGCCCCAGTCCGAGCTTCTTGCGGGTCATCTGCACGAGTCCGAGCGAGGTGACCTCGGCGACCTGGTGCTTGGTGCGGTCACGGCTCAGGCACTCGATGAGCCGTCGCAGCACGAGGTCGCGGTTCGACTCGAGCACCATGTCGATGAAGTCCACGACGATGATGCCGCCGATGTCGCGCAGCCGCAGCTGGCGCACGATCTCCTCGGCCGCTTCCAGGTTGTTCTTGGTGACGGTCTCTTCGAGGTTTCCGCCGGAACCGACGAACTTGCCCGTGTTGACGTCGACGACGGTCATGGCCTCGGTGCGGTCGATGACGAGCGAGCCGCCCGAGGGCAGCCAGACCTTGCGGTCGAGCGCCTTCTCGATCTGCTCCGTGATCCGCAGGTCGTCGAAGGGGTCACCGTCGCTGTCGTAGCGCTGGACGCGCTCGAGCAGGTCGGGAGCCACGGCCTCGAGGTAGCCCTCGATCGTGCGCTGCGCCTCTTCGCCCTGGATGAGCATGCGCGTGAAGTCCTCGTTGAAGACGTCACGGACGATCTTGACCAGGAGGTCGGGCTCCGAGTGCAGCATGGCGGGAGCCTGCATGCTCGCGACCTGCTTGCTGACGTGCTCCCACTGCGCGGTGAGGCGCTGGACGTCGCGGGTCAGCTGCTCCTCGGTCGCACCTTCGGCGGCCGTGCGCACGATGACGCCCGAGGACTCCGGCAGCACCTCCTTGAGGATGCGCTTGAGGCGGGCGCGCTCGGTGTCGGGGAGCTTGCGCGAAATGCCGTTCATGGCACCGCCCGGCACGTAGACCAGGTAGCGGCCGGGCAGCGAGATCTGGCTCGTCAGGCGGGCGCCCTTGTGACCCACGGGATCCTTGGTGACCTGCACGAGCACCTTGTCGCCGCTCTTGAGCGCGAGTTCGATGCGGCGCGGCTGGTTGCCGGTCTCGACGGCATCCCAGTCGACCTCGCCCGAATACAGGACGGCGTTGCGACCGCGGCCGATGTCGACGAACGCCGCCTCCATGCTGGGCAGCACGTTCTGCACGCGACCGAGGTACACGTTGCCGATGAGCGACGCGTCCTGGTTGCGGGCGACGTAGTGCTCCACGAGCACGTTGTCCTCGAGGACCGCGATCTGGATGCGGCCGTTCTTCGACCGGACCACCATCACGCGGTCGACGGCCTCACGGCGGGCGAGGAACTCCGCCTCGGTCACGACGGGCCGACGACGACCCGCGTCGCGGCCGTCGCGCCGTCGCTGCTTCTTGGCCTCGAGACGGGTCGAGCCCTTGATGCGCTGCGGCTCGGTGATGAGCTCGACGGCACGCTGACGCGGTGCACGCGGCGACTCCGGGGCCTCGGCGACGTCGGACCGCTCGCTCGCTCCCCCGCGCCGGCGTCCGCGACGACGGGCGGATGACGGCGAGGCGTCCTCCTGCTCGTCCTCTTCCGGCTCCTCGGGGAGGGGCACGAATGCCGGGGCGTAGAAGTGCAGCGCGGTAGAGACGGCCGAGACGAACACCTCGGGCAGGAGCCCGAGCGACACGGCCGTGACCGGCCCGGTCTCGGCGGGGGCCTCCTCCGCGACCGGCGTCTCCGCGTCGGACGCGGCCGTCTCCGACGCGGGAGCGTCTGCCGCGTCCTCCGCGGGCGCGTCGGCGTCGGACGACGACGCGGGGGCGTCGTCCTCGCCGCGTGCGGGCTCGGCCGCCTCGGGCGTGTCCGCGTCGGGCTCCGCGGCCGCGGTCGGCTCGGAAGCCGCCTCGGCCTCGGGCGCCGCCGGGGTCTGCTCGGCTACCTCGGGCGTCGACTGCTCGCCATCGGTCGCATCGTCGTGGTTCTGCTGTCCTGCGTCATCGGCCTTCACCGGCGTACTCCTGCCACCAGGCGACACCGCGCGTCACCCGGCGAAATCTCGTGCGGCGCCGCACCAGCGGTGCCGCGAACTCACTCGGTCTGCAGCAGGCACTCGGCTCATGCTGCGAGGGCGATCGTCGCCCCGAAGTCTGCGTAGATGCCCGCCCAGCGCGGCCGAACGGGGCATCGTGTCTCATTATCGCACCTCCCCGCCCGATCCGCGCACCCGAACCCCGCCGTGTTCCGCATCCGGCCCCGGCGCGCGGCACACAGCGCGCCCTTAAACGCCCGGTGCGATAATTCGACGCATGGCTTCGACCTCCGCGTCACCGCGTCCGACCGCGCTCGCCGTGTGGCTGGTGATCGCCGGCGTCATCGGGTGGTTCGCGGCCTTCTCCCTCACCACGGAGCGATTCCATCTGCTGCTCAACCCGACGGCAGCGGCCTCGTGCGACTTCAGCCCGCTGGTGCAGTGCTCGGCCAATCTGGAGTCCGCCCAGGGCAGCGTCTTCGGCTTCCCGAACCCCATCCTCGGACTCACCGGATGGGTCGCGCCGATCGTCGTGGGTGTCGCGATCCTCGCGGGCGCCCGCTTCGCGCGCTGGTTCTGGGTCGCGTTCTGGGCCGGGCTGGCCTTCGCGTTCGTGTTCGTGTGCTGGCTCATCGGCCAGAGCATCTACGCACTCGGCACGCTCTGCCCGTGGTGCATGGTGACGTGGATCGTGACGATCCCGTCGTTCTACGCGGTGACCGTGCACCTGCTGCGTTCGGGCGTGGTCCCGGTGGGGCCGCGCGTGCAGCGGGTCGCCGCCTCGCTCATGGCCTGGGTGCCGCTCATGGCGATCCTGAGCTTCGCCGTCATCGCGGTCCTCGCCCAGCTGCGGTTGGACGTCCTCGGCTCGATCTTCTGACGCGTCGCGCTTATCCACATCCGCCCTGAGCCCCTCCGACGCTCTCACTACAGTGAGGCGTACAACGCAGAGAGGGACGCGGATGGCTCTGGAAACCGACAGTCTCGCCGCACTGGAAGCGGCCCGGATGCGGGTGATCACGCAGACGGAACGGGCACGCACCGCGGCGCACGACGCGACGCGCATGGCGGATGACGTCCGCCTCGCGACGGGGACGGTGAGCTCCGTGGGCCGCGAGGTGAGCGTCACGGCGCGGGCCGGCGGCGCCGTCGAACGCATCGACGTGGCAGCCACCGCGCTGGAGCTCGATCCGCGGACGCTCTCGCGTCTGCTCACCGACACGGTGCGGGAGGCGCAGCGCGCCGCGGCCCAGGCTGCCCTTCGCCGGATGTCCGACTCGCTCGGCGAGAACTCCCCGGTCGTCGCCGAGACCCGCGCGCAGGTGCAGGCCCAGTTCGGCGCCGGCACCGAGCTGAGGTGACCGCCGTGATCGATCACCTGCTCGTGACCCCCGCCCGCCTCGCGAGCGCCGCCGAGAACATCGCGGATGCCGCCAAGACGATCGACGAGGTGCTCGCACAGCTCGACCGCGACGCCGCCACGCTCAGCACCCAGTGGACGGGCGAGGCTCAGGTCGCCTTCGCCAGCGCGCAGGATCGTCTCGCCGACGCGCTGACCACGCGCACGCAGGCCGTCACCTCCATCAGCGCCGCGCTCAAGACACTGGCGGAGGGGTACTCCACCGTCGATCTCGAGGGCGCGCGCGCCCTCGGAGCGGCCTCATGACCGGGCGGGGCCGCTCCGCGGCCGTCGTGGCCCTGGCCGGGGCTCTCCTGGTCTCACTCGCCGGCTGCTTCGCCTCGCCCTCCGCGGCGGACTCCTCGTTCGCGCAGAAGATCCCCTCCGCTCTCGAGGCGGCAGATCTGGGCATGTCCGACGCGTGGGCCGAGCGTACCGTCGACGGCTTCACCACCGCCCTCGCGGTCGGCATGACCCACGACACCGAGGAGATCACGGCGGACCAGCTGCGGCAGACCATCGACATCGTCCTCGCGCAGAACACGATGAGCGCCGACCGGCTCACCCTCACGGTGTACGCCCCCGACGAGGACTTCATCGATCTGCAGCCGGCCGCGTCGGAGCTCGGACTCGACCTGACGTACTCGGACGAGTACGGCCTCAACCTGCCCATGGAGGATGTGACGAAGGTCATCGGAGGGAACGGCTCGTGACCGCAGCAGCCAACCAGCGGATCATCATCGACGGCACCGTCGTGTCCCGCCAGGTCGCGACGTTGCGCGACGCATCCGCCACCTTCGGCTCGGTCGCCGGCGCGGTCGACGCCCCGCTCGCGGCCGACGCGTTCGGCGTGCTCAGCCAGGGCATCCTGGTCCCCGCCGTCACCGGGCTCGCGGGCCGGTCGCGCGAACTCCTCGACACCGCACGTGAACTCAGCGAACGCATGTCGACGGGTGCCGAGTCGGCACTGAAGGCCTTCTCGGCGCTCGAGGACGAGGCGGTCGACGCCTTCTCGAAGGACGAGGCGTGAGCGCGGGCACGGCGGTCGCCGGCGAACTGCGCGGCGGCGGCTGGGCCTCGGGCCTTCCCACCTCCGGTCCCGGCGGGGACTCCTGCGCGCAGATCCCCGGCATCGCCGGCATGCTGCTGCAGTACGTCCAGCCGCTGCGCGAATGGTTCGATCAGCTGCTCGGCGACTCGGCGCAGGTGGCCGGCTTCGCCGCGACGTGGGAGGACGGCGCCCGGAGCCTCCAGGAGATCGTCCCGGACCTCGCCCGCGCGCACAGCGCGCTGTCCGAGCTTGACGGCCGTACCGTGCGCGCCCTGCGCGAACGGTACGAAGACCTCTCGCAGACCGCGACGGACGCCGCCGAATGGACGGCGGCGACGGCGGCGGCCCTGCGGCTCGCCTCGCGCATCGTCGACGCGACCCGCTCGTTCGTCTGCGACCTGCTGGTGCAGCTCTCGCGATTCGCCGACGAGATGTTCTCGTTCACGCTCAACCCCTTCGAGGCGGCGGATCGGGTGCGCGACTTCGCGAACGCCGCATTCGATCTCGTCGAGGCGGCGGGGCGTCTGGTCACCGATCTGCTCGAGGCGCTGTTCGCCCTCGCGTCGCTCATCCAGAAGCTCATGCCGATCATCGCCGAAGGTCTGGCCGCGCTGAAGGAGATCATCGCGCAGATGCTGCCGGGAATCGGCCTGGCCGGCGGCGGCCTGATCGGCCTGCTGCTGGGCGGCGCGGCGCAGAACTTCCTGCAGGGATCCGCCGATGTCGAGGAGCTGGACCCGGCGAACCTCTCCCCCGAGCAGCTCGCCGCGTGGCGGAAATCGCAGCAGGTGACCGAGCTCGGCTCGCTCGCCGATCTGGTGGGGGTCAACGGTACGACCGACTCGATGGGCGGCGCGGACGCCTCCGTCATCGACATCAAGAAGGTGGTCGGCCCGGACGGCTCGGTGCACTGGGTCGTGTCGCTGCCGTCCACGCAGGACTGGCAGTTCGGCGGCGACACCGGGGCGCTCAACGATCGGGATTCGAACATCGCCCTGATGCTCGACAACCCGCTGCTGCGCACCGTCTACGAGCGGGCGGTGCTCGAGGCGATGAGCGACGCGGGGATCCCCCCGGGATCGGATGTCGTGCTCACCGGCTTCAGCCAGGGCGGCATCATGGCGGCGAACCTCGCCGCCGACCCGACCTTCCCCTACACGCCCGTGGGCGTCGTGACCAACGGCTCACCCATCGACAGCTTCGACATCCCGCCGAACGTGCCCGTCTACGCGTTCCAGCACGGGAGCGACGTCGTGCCGATGCTCGACGGCCAGGTCATCGGCGGCACGCCCAGCAACGTGCATCAGGTGGTGCTTCCGGGCCCGCTCAGCCCGATCGATGCGCACAACAACGCGGAGTACCAGGCGTCGATCGAGGCGTGGGAGGCCGCGTACCTCGCCGAGCACGGCACCCCGCCCCCGTACGTCGACCTGTTCACGGGCGAGGTCGTCGACCACAGCGTCTTCACCGCATCCGAGTGACGACGCGGCGAGGGTCGCCTCCGACGTGTCGGAGGCGACCCTCGGAGGCGATCAGCCGAACCAGATACCGAGTTCGCGGGCCGCGGACTCGGCGCTGTCGCTGCCGTGCACGAGGTTCTGCTGGACCTTCAGGCCCCAGTCCCGACCGAGGTCGCCGCGGATCGTGCCGGGCGCCGCGGTGGTCGGGTCGGTCGTGCCGGCGAGCGAACGGAAGCCCTCGATGACGCGGTCCCCGGCCAGCCGGATGGCGACGGACGGGCCCGACATCATGAACTCGACGAGCGGCTCGTAGAACGGCTTTCCGGCGTGCTCGGCGTAGTGCTGCTCGAGGCGCTCGCGGTCGGGCTCGACGAGCCGCAGGTCGACCAGGGCGTATCCCTTCGCCTCGATACGGGCGAGGATCGCGCCGGTCAGACCGCGCGCCACGCCGTCGGGCTTGACGAGGACGAGTGTTTCTTCGGTGGCCATGGGGTATCAGACTCCGTTCGCAGGCGGGGATGCGGCAGCCAGACGCGCATTGCGGCGGTCCAGCGATGCCCCCTTGATCGTCGCATACGCCCACATGCCGCCGAAAATGAGCGCGGCGATGAGGATGGAGGGCACGAGGAACGCCGACAGGGCGAGCAAGACCTGCAGCACCCAGCCCAGCACGATCCCCCACCGCCAGCGCACCACGCCGCTCGCGGCCATCATGACCACGGCGAAGACGGCGCCGGCGACGATCGCCCACCACGGCTCGATGCCGTCGGGAAGGGCGCGCAGCCCGAAGACGGCGAGACCGGCCAGGAAGACGATGATCGACTCGAAGGCGAGCACCACCTGAGCGAGGGACTCCTGCGCGCCGCGGGCGCGGCGCGGGCGGGCGGTGCGGGCGCTCATGCGTCCCAGCCGTCCTTCCACTTCTCGGCGTCGGCGAGGACGATGGCCTCCCCGGCGAGGACGACGGAGCCGGTGATCACGACCGCACGGCGATCGGATGCCGCGGCCCACTCCCGCGCCGCCTCAGCGGCCTCGGGCAGGTCGCGGTGCACGGTGACCCGCAGATCGGCCTCCTCGGCCAGGTCGGCGATCGTGTCGGCGTCGTTGGCGCGCTCCGAGTCCGGTGCGGTCGCGAACACGTGCGTCGCGATGCCGGCGAGCTGCGCGAGGATCCCCCGTGCATCCTTGTCGCCGAGCACGCCGAGCACGACACCCCACTCGTCGAAGTCGAAGGAGTCGCCGAGCCCCGTGACGAGCGCCTGGGCGCCGTGCGGGTTGTGGGCGGCGTCCACGACGACCGTCGGGTGCGCACCGATGAGCTGCAGCCGCCCGGGTGAGGTGGCGTGGCCGAGCCCGTCGAGGAGGACGTCGGCAGCGATGGGCTGTTCCGCGCCGCCGACGAGCGACTCGACCGCGGCGATCGCCAGGGCCGCGTTCCGAGCCTGGTGGGCGCCGTACAGCGGAAGATACAGTTCGCGGTACTGACCCGCCCGTCCGTCCACGTCGATCTGCTGCCCGCCCACGGCGAGCATCGCCGAGCGGAGGGCGAAGTCCTCCCCCTCGACGGCGAGCGTCGCGCCCCGAGAGGCCGCGACCTCGCGGAGCACGGCGAGCACGGCGGGATGCTGGGCGGCGGACACCACGGCCGCGTCGGGCTTGATGATGCCGGCCTTCACGCGTGCGATCTTCTCGACGGTGTCACCGAGCCGGTCGGCGTGGTCCATGCCGACCGGGGCGATGACCGCGACGTCGCCGTCGGCGGTGTTGGTGGAGTCCCACTCCCCGCCCATGCCGACCTCGATGACGGCGACATCCACGGGCGCGTCCGAGAACGCGACGAAGGCGAGCACCGTGAGCACCTCGAAGAACGTCAGGCGCGCGTCCCCCGCGCCGACGAGATCCGCGTCGACCATGTCGACGAAGGGGGCGATCTCGTCCCAGGCCTCGGCGACGGCGTCGTCGGCGATCGGCTCGCCGTCGATCATGATGCGCTCGGTGAAACGGTCGAGGTGCGGGCTCGTGAAGAGTCCGGTGCGCAGCCCCATCGACCGCAGCAGCGTCTCGATGATGCGACTGGTGGAGGTCTTGCCGTTCGTGCCGGTGACGTGCACGACCCGGTAGGTGCGCTGCGGGTCGTCGAGCAGCTCCAGCACGCGGCGGGTGCGCTCGATGCGCGGCTCCACCCACTGCTCGCCCTGCCGTTCCAGCAGCTGCGCGTACACGGCGTCCGCGCGCCGACGGTCGTTCTCGGTGCTCATGCGCTCGCTCCCACTCGTGCCACGCCCACGGTGAACGCGCCCGCGTTCGCGTAGGCGCCGGCGGCGATCTCCTGGACGAACTCGACGTCCTCCGACGGCGCGTCACGCTCGATCAGCGTGTCGCCCGCCTCCGTGCCCACCCGGACCTGGACGGCGAGGGTCTCCCCCGCCACATCCGCCTGATCGAACGCCGACACGACGGCATCGGCATCGGCCGTCTCGCCGAAGCGCAGCACTAGCCGGATGCGGTCGCTCACGTCGAAGCCCGCCGCCTTGCGCGTCTCCTGCACGGCACGGACGACGTCGCGGGCGAGTCCCTCGGCCTCGAGTTCCGGCGTCGTGGCGGTGGCGAGCAGCACGAAGCCGCCGCCGGCGAGCGTCGAGAGCGCCTCGCCCTCGGGCCGTCCGCTCGTCTCGAGCGCCAGTTCGTACTCGGCGGGCTCGAGCGCGATGCCCCCGGCCACCACCGTGCCCTCGAGCGTCTGCCAGTCCCCCGCCTTGGCGGCCTGGATGACCTGCTGCACCTGCTTGCCGAGCCGCGGACCCGCGGCACGCGCGTGGACGGTGAGCCGGTGGGTGATCCCGAACGCGGCGGCGGTGTCTTCGCGGAGATCCGAGAGCTCCACGGCCTTCACGTTGAGCTCATCGCGCAGGATGTCGTCGAACTGGGCGAGCGCGCCGGCGTCGGGCACGACGACCGTCAGCAGGGGCAGCGGCAGGCGCACGCGCTTGCCCTCGCGCTTGCGGAGCGCGTTCGCCACCGACGACACCTCGCGGACGGTGTCCATCGCGGTGCGGATGTCGGCCGCATCCGGGAACGCCGCTGCATCCGGCCAGTCGGTCAGGTGCACGCTGCGCCCGCCCGTCAGGCCCTGCCAGACGCGCTCGGCGATCAGCGGGATGAGGGGGGCGGCGACACGCGTGAGCGTCTCGAGCACCGTGTAGAGCGTGTCGAACGCTTCGGTCGAGCGCGCGTCGGCGCCGACGCCCTGCCAGAACCGGTCGCGGGAGCGCCGGATGTACCAGTTGGTCAGCACCTCGGCGAAGTCCCGCAGACGCGCCGCAGCGGTCGTCGAGTCGAGCGCCTCGAGGTCGGCGGCCACGTCGCGCACGAGTTCGCCCGTGAGCGCGAGGATGTAGCGATCGAGCACGTCGGTCGAGTCGGTGCGCCAGCGTGCTGTGTACCCGGCACCGCCCGGACCGCCCGCCGCGTTGGCGTACGTCGCGAAGAAGTACCAGGTGTTCCAGAGCGGGAGCATGAACTCGCGGACCCCCGCGCGGATGCCCTCCTCGGTCACCACGAGGTTGCCGCCGCGCAGCACCGAGCTCGACATGAGGAACCAGCGCATCGCGTCGGAGCCGTCGCGATCGAACACCTCGCTCACGTCGGGGTAGTTGCGCAACGACTTCGACATCTTCTGCCCGTCGCTGCCGAGCACGATCCCGTGGCAGGAGACCCCGGTGAACGCGGGGCGGTCGAAGAGCGCACCCGAGAGCACGTGCATGACGTAGAACCAGCCGCGCGTCTGCCCGATGTACTCGACGATGAAGTCGGCCGGCGCGTGGGTGTCGAACCACTCGCGATTCTCGAACGGGTAGTGCACCTGCGCGTAGGGCATCGAGCCCGAGTCGAACCAGACGTCGAAGACGTCCTCGATGCGGCGCATCGTGGAACGGCCGGTGGGATCGTCGGGGTTCGGGCGCGTGAGGCCGTCGATGTACGGACGGTGCAGATCGACGTTGCCCTCAGGATCGACCGGGACGCGCCCGAAGTCGCGTTCGATCTCCTCGAGCGAGCCGTAGACGTCGATGCGGGGGTGGGCCGGGTCGTCGCTCTTCCACACCGGGATGGGCGAGCCCCAGTACCGGTTGCGGCTGATCGACCAGTCTCGGGCACCTTCGACCCACTTGCCGAACTGACCGTGCTTGACGTTCTCCGGCGCCCAGGTGATCTGCTCGTTCAGGTCGACGAGACGATCCTTCACGTCGGTGACGCGCACGAACCAGCTGGAGACGGCCTTGTAGATCAGGGGGTTCCGGCAGCGCCAGCAGTGCGGGTAGGAGTGCTCGTAGCTCGCCTCGCGGAGCAGGCGCCCGCCCTGGCGCAGCAGCCGGATGAGCGGTCGGTTGGCGTCGAGCCACAGCTCGCCGGCCACATCCGACACCTGCGGCAGGAACCGGCCGCCGTCATCGACGCTGACGATGGTCGGGAGCCCCGCCGCATCCGCCAGCCGCTTGTCGTCCTCACCGTAGGCGGGCGCCTGATGGACGATGCCGGTGCCGTCCGTGGTGGTGACGTAGTCGTCGACGAGGATGCGCCAGGCGTCCTGGGTGCCCCAGGCCTCGGCATCGGCGTAATAGTCGAACAGGCGGTCGTACGAGACGCCGGCCAGATCCGCACCCGTCACCGTCTGCTCGACCGCGTCGCGGGCGGCCTCGACGCCGTCGTAGCCGAGGTCCTTGGCGTAGCCGCCCAGCAGGTCGGCGGCGATCAGATAGCGGTGCGCGCTCGCCTCGAGCGCGTCGTCGGGCGCCCCGTCGGGCGTGTGGTGCACATCCGCGGCGCCCGCCGGGCCGGCGGGGAGAACGACGTACGAGATGGCGGGACCGACGGCGAGCGCGAGGTTCGTCGGCAGCGTCCAGGGCGTCGTCGTCCAGGCCAGGGCGCGCACACCCGTCAGGCCCAGGGCTTCGGCCTTGGCGCCGACGAGCGGGAAGGTCACCGTGACCGACGGGTCCTGGCGCATCTTGTAGACGTCGTCGTCCATCCGCAGTTCGTGGCTCGACAGCGGCGTCTCGTCACGCCAGCAGTAGGGCAGCACGCGGTAGCCCTCGTAGGCGAGGCCCTTGTCCCACAGGGTCTTGAACGCCCAGAGCACCGACTCCATGTAGGACGTGTCGAGGGTCTTGTACCCCCGCTCGAAGTCGACCCAGCGCGCCTGGCGGGTGACGTAGTCCTCCCACTCGTGGGTGTAGGCGAGCACGGACTCGCGCGCCTTCGCGTTGAACGTCGCGACGCCCATCCGCTCGATCTCGTCCTTCTCGGTGATCCCGAGCTGCTTCATCGCCTCGAGCTCGGCGGGCAGACCGTGCGTGTCCCACCCGAAGACCCGGTCGACCTTCTTGCCGCGCATCGTCTGGAAACGCGGGAAGAGGTCCTTGGCGTACCCCGTCAGCAGGTGACCGTAGTGCGGCAGGCCGTTGGCGAACGGCGGGCCGTCGTAGAACACCCACTCGGCGGCGCCGTCGCGCTGCGCGATCGAGGCGCGGAACGTGTCGTCGTCCTGCCAGAAGGCGAGGACGTCGCGCTCGATGTCGGGGAACCGGGGGCTCGGGGTGACGTCGGCGGCGGGCCCGAAGGCGGAGGTCTGGGGGTAGGTCATCGTCATCTCGCTAGGAACTCGAACGTGTCCTGCCGGGACGACCTCATCGAGACCGCGGTACCACCCTGCGTTGCCGACGACTGTCGGCCCCTTTCACAGCGGCGATGACGGGCCTGCCCCGCTCGGGTCTAGTAGGCGCGGACGCCGTTCTTCCGAGAGCTCCCCGGTGATGCCGGATCGATGCTGATCCCCTGATTCTAGCGCGCCCCGCGGCGGGCGGTCGAGCCCGCGCGCGGCCCACCTGGGGTTCGCGATCAGTCGCGCGTCGTGGGCGGAGCGAGGGGGCCGGCCCCACCCGCTGCCAGCAGCTCCCGCGTGAACGGGTGCTGCGGACGCGCGTAGACCTCGGCCACGCTCCCCCGCTCCACGATGGCGCCGTCCTGCATCACGACGACGTCGTCCGCGACGGCGGCCACCACATCCAGGTCGTGCGAGATGAACACCATCGTGAGACGACGTTCGCGCTGCAGTCGGTCGAGGAGGGCCAGGATGCGCTCGCGCACCGTCGGGTCGAGGGCCGAGACGGGCTCGTCGAGCACGAGAACGTCGGGCGAGACGGCCAGCGCGCGCGCGATCGCGACGCGCTGACGCTGCCCACCCGAGAGCCCCCCGGGTCGCCGGGCGGCGAGCGCGGGATCGAGGTCGACCTCGGCGAGCAGCGCTCGCACGCGCGCGGGTCTTTGCGCCCGCGGCACCCCGCCGGCGGCGAGCGCCTCCCGCAGCGACCGGCCGATGCTCCAGCGCGGATCGAGCGCTCCCCGCGGGTTCTGGTGCACGAGCTGCACGCGGCGGCGCAGGCGCGACGCATCGTCGTCCCAGGTGAGGCCGTCGATGAGCACCTCGCCGGTGTCGGGTCTCTCGACGCCCACGAGGAGGCGCGCGAGTGTGGTCTTGCCCGACCCCGACTCCCCCACCACGGCGAGGGTCCGTCCGCGGGCGACGTCCAGGGTGGTGGGCTGCAGCACCGTGCGGTCGAAGCTCTTGCTCACCCCGGTGACGCGGATGACCGGCTCCGTCGCCTCCGCGGCGCGCGGAGGACGAGGGACGTGCCGCGCCGCCGCGACGAGCTCACGGGTGTAGGCCTGCTGGGGGCGGTGGAACACCTCGTCGACGGTGCCGCTCTCGACGATCCGCCCCTCGCGCATGACGATCACCCGGTCCGCGATGCGGCGCACGGCCGCGAAGTCGTGGCTGACGAGGACCACGGCGGTCCCGTCGTCCGCGATGCGGCGGAGGAGGTCGAGCACCCGCGCCTGGACGGTCGCATCGAGCGCCGTCGTCGGCTCGTCGGCGACGATCGCGTCAGGACGGGCCGCGAGCGCGGACGCGATGAGCGCGCGCTGACGAAGACCGCCGGACAGCTCGTGCGGGTACTGCCGCCGTCGCCGCTCGATGTCCGGCATGGCGACGTCGTCGAGGGCCGTGCGCACGCGCGCCGCACGCTCGGCACGCCCCATCCGCGGCGCATGGATGTCGAGGGGTTCCGCGATCTCGGCCTCGATCCGCCGCAGCGGGTCGAGCGAGACCAGGGCGTCCTGCGAGACCAGCGCGATGCGATCGCCGCGCAGACCCCGCCACCGGCGCTCGGTGAGCCGGCGCGCGTCGACGTCGCCGACCGACAGCATCTCGGCCTCGACGCGCGCGGTCTCGGGGAGGAGTCCCAGGAGGGCGTGGACGGTGACCGACTTGCCGGCACCGGACTCCCCGATGATCGCCACGCACTCCCCCGGGAGTACCCGCAGATCCACGCCGTCGACGACCGTCGTCGCACCGAACCGCACGCGGAGCCCAGCGACCGCGACGGCAGGGATGCCGGCGGGGATCATGCGTCCCCTCCCCGGCGCAGGATGCGGCCGACCACGGTGGCCGCGACCACCGTCAGGGTGATGGCCGCTCCCGGGAAGACCGACACCCACCAGGCCTGGCCGAGCACGTTGCGCCCACCCGCGAGCATCAGGCCCCACTCGGGAGTGGGCTCGGTCGGGCCGAGACCGAGGAAGCTGAGGCCGGCGGCGGCGAGGATGCTGGAGCCGATCCCGATCGTCGCGATGACGCTGATCGCGCCGAGGACCCCGGGCAGCACGTGCCGGACGAACGCCCGTGCCGGGGGGACGCCCAGGATCCGCGCCGCCTCGACGTGCTCTCCCTGACGGAGGGCCCGGGTCTGGGCGCGCGCGAGCCGGATGTAGACCGGCACAGCGGCGATCGTGACCGCGATCGCGACGTTGGTGGGCCCGGGGCCCAGCACCGCGACGACGACGAGCGCGACGAGGAACTCGGGGAACGCCATCAGGATGTCGGTGGCCCGCATGAGTCCCGCATCGACGAGCGCGGGGGCGACGCCCGAGAACGCGCCGACGACGAGTCCCACGACGACGGCGAGCGCGGTCGCGAGCAGACCGATGCCCACGGAGCGCCCGGCGGCGTACACGACGCGGCTGTACACGTCGCGTCCGCTCTGATCGGTGCCGAACCAGTGGGCAGCGCTGGGCGGTTCGAGGGCGGCACGCACGTCGGTGCGCAGCGGATCGAGCGGTGCGAGCAGATGCGGGAAGAGCGCGGCGAGCGCGATCACCGCGAGAACGCCCACCGCGATCGCCAGCAGGGCACGACGCGACGCGGTCACGAGATCCTCCCCGGGACGGCCACGCTCCGGCGCCGGAGCCGCGGGTCGAGCAGCGGATAGACGAGCTCGACCACCAGGTTCACCACGACGAACACGAGGGCGCTGAGCAGGATCACCCCGGAGACGACGGGCAGGTCGCGGTCCGTGATGGCGGCAAGGGTCACCCGGCCGAGACCGGGACGAGCGAACACCGTCTCCACCAGCACCGCGCCGCCCAGGAGCGACCCGACGAAGTACGCGCTGAGGGTCACGGCCCCGGTGGCACCGTGACGGAGGGTGTGGCGCAGCGTCACGCGCACCGGGCCCGCCCCGCGTGCGCGGACGGTCGTGGCGAACGGCTGGCGTTCGGCCTGCACGATGCCGTCCCGGAGCACCTGCCCGAGGAGGGCGGCCACCGGCAGCGCCAGGGTCACCGCGGGCAGGACGATCGTGGCCGGATTGCGTGTGCCCGACACCGGGAACCAGCCGAGGCCGAACGCGAACACGCTCAGCAGGATGAGGCCGATCCAGAAGACCGGTGAGGACAGCACCACGAGCTCGACGGCCGCCACGGTGCCGCGGGCGGGCCGTGAGCGCGCCAGGAGGGCGGCGGCGAGCGCGAGCACCACCGCGATGAGCAGCGCTGTCGCCGTCAGCTGCACGGTGGCCCCCAGGGGCCGCCCGATGACCTCGGCCACCGGCATCCGCAGCTGATACGACTCCCCCAGGTCGCCGCGCAGCAGCTGGCCGAGATACCCGACGTACTGCTCGATGAGGGGGCGATCGAGTCCGAGCTCGGCGCGCAGCGCGTCTTTCACGGCATCGCTGACCTGGGCCTGCGGGCCGAGCATCACGTCCACCGGATCGCCCGGGATGATCCGGAGCGCGAGGAAGGCGACGGTCGCCGCCCCCCACAGCACGAGCACGACGGAGCCCGCGAGCCGCGCCGCACGGGCCGCGACCGCGCGCGCACGCCGACCGGAGCCGTTCGTCATGCTTCCTCCGCGCCCGACGGCGCCCCGATCAGCCGACGCTGACGTCGTAGAACAGCGGGCGCCCGTACAGATCGTAGGTGAGACCCGACACGCGCTCGCCGACCGCCGTGATCAGCGACGGGCTGTACAGCGGCACGATGGCCGCGTGCTGCGCGTTCCACTGCTGGATCTGGGCGTACAGGGCGTTCCGCTCGGTGAGATCGGTCGTGGCGATCGCGCTCTCGAGCAGCGCGTCGAGGGCGGGGTCGCTCACCTGCGAGGCGTTCTGGAACCCTCCGGTGTGGAGGTGGCTGCGCAGCAGGTCGGGGTCGACCCCCGAGAAGCCCCAGTCGGTGATGTCGAAGGTCTTCGGGCCGTACTGCTCGTTGTAGGCGCCCGGCTCGAGCACCTCGCGCTGCACCTCGATGCCGATGTCCTTCAGATCCGACTGGATGGCGTTGGCCAATGCCGTGCGATCATCAGGCACGGGCGTGTAAGCGATCCAGCGCACCGACAGCCGCTGGCCGTCCTTGGTGCGGTAGCCCTCCGCGTCCCGCTCGGTCCAGCCGGCCTCGTCGAGGAGCGCACCGGCGGCAGCGGGGTCGTACGACCAGGTGCCCTCCAGCGACGCGTCGTAGCCCGGGGTCGTGGCGCCCAGGATGCTCCACGCGCGGGGGTACTGACCGAAGAAGATCTCTTCCACGGCGGAGTCGATGTCGATCCCGCGCGAGAGCGCCTGGCGCACCTTCTCGTCGGCGAGCACGCCGTATCCCTCGTTGAGATACAGCGAGTACGGCAGGCCCGGGTAGGCGATGGAGTCCACCGTCAGCGTGTCGGGCAGGTCCGCCACCAGGTTCGGCGTGAGGTTGCTGGCCAGGTCCGCTTCGCCGCTGGAGACGACGCCGGCGCGCACGGAGGCCTCGGGCAGGATCTCGACGCGCAGCGTCTCGACATCCGGGGCGTCCTCGCCGTGGGGGCCCCATGCGTAGTCGGCGTTCCGCGTGTAGACGATCTCCTGGTCGGGCGTGTACTCGGTCAGCTCGAACGGACCGGTGCCGACCGTGATGCCCGGGCCTCCCGCCTTCAGCTGGTCGGCGGAGTCCTCGAGGACGGCCGGCGAGTAGAAGCCCAGGAGCGAGGTGCTCGCGGCCTGGAGGAAGGGTGCGTAGGGCTGCGTGAAGTCGACGCGCACCGTGAAGTCGTCGACGACCTCGGTGCCGGCGTAGAACTCGCCGCCGAGCATGCTCGCCGCCTGGGCGGAGGCCGTGTCGGGGTCGGCGATGCGGTCGAAGTTGGCCTTCACGGCCGCGGCGTCGAAGACCTCGCCGTCGTGGAAGGTGACGTCGTCGCGCAGCTCGAAGGTGTAGCTGCGCCCCTCGTCCTCGATCTGCCAGTCCGTGGCGAGCCACGGCGAGAACGAGCCGTCCGCCTCCTGGAAGACCAGCGAGTCCAGGGCGGCGCGCTGCACCATGGCCGAGACGTCGAGCTGGCTCGTCTGCGGGTCCATGTGACCGGCCGACAGGTTCGCCCCCTCGATGGCCCACACGACCTCGGAGTCGCCGCCTCCTCCGCCCCCCGCGCAGGCGCTGAGAGCGAGGGCCGACACGACGGTGACGGCGGCGATGGGCAGGGTGCGGCGCAGAAGCGAACGGGACATGGGTGACCTCGGGATGCGGGACGGGTGCTCTCACACAGTACGGCATTCTTGGACCCGGTCGGCTTACTCGATCCCCCTCGGAACGGGTCCCACCGGGGCCGATAGACTGGGCGCACCCCACACTCAGGCACGCTCACACAGTGCCGCCCATATCGAGGAGACGCCCATGACCACGATTCCCGACAAGCCCGCCCTCGAGGGACTCGAACGCACCTGGGACGCCGCATGGGCCGCCGAGGGCACCTATCTCTTCGACCGGGATGCGGCACGCGCATCGGGCCGCGCCGGGGTGTTCTCGATCGACACGCCGCCGCCCACCGCATCCGGCTCGCTGCACATCGGTCACGTCTTCTCGTTCACCCACACCGACCTCAAGGCGCGGTTCGAGCGCATGCGCGGCAAGACCGTGTTCTACCCCATGGGCTGGGACGACAACGGCCTGCCCACCGAGCGCCGCGTCCAGAACTACTACGGTGTGCGCTGCGACCCGTCGCTGCCCTACGACGCCGACTTCACCCCGCCCTTCGAGGGCGGCGACAACAAGTCCTCCCGCGCGGCGGACCAGATCCCGATCAGCCGCCGCAACTTCATCGAGCTGTGCGAGCGCCTCACCGTCGAGGACGAGAAGCAGTTCGAAGAGCTCTTCCGCAAGCTCGGCCTGAGCGTCGACTGGTCGCAGACCTACCGCACGATCTCCGACGACACCATCCGCGTGAGCCAGCTCGCGTTCCTGCGCAACCTGGAGCGCGGCGAGGCGTACCAGTCGCTCGCCCCCACGCTGTGGGACATCGACTTCCGCTCCGCGATCGCGCAGGCGGAGCTCGAGGACCGCGAACAGCAGGCCTCCTACCACCGCCTCGCCTTCCACAAGAGCGACGGATCGGGGGACGTCCACATCGAGACGACCCGCCCCGAACTCCTGGCCGCGTGCGTCGCGCTGGTCGCCAACCCCGGCGACGAGCGCTACCAGTCGCTCTTCGGCTCGACGGTGCGCACGCCGCTCTTCGACGTCGAGGTGCCGGTGCTCGCCCACCCGCTCGCCCAGCCCGACAAGGGCTCGGGCATCGCCATGATCTGCACGTTCGGCGACGTCACCGACATCATCTGGTGGCGCGAGCTCGACCTGCCCAACCGCACGATCATCGGCCACGACGGCCGCATCCTGCCCGATGCACCCGACGTGCTCGAGACGGAGGCCGCCCGCGCCGCCTACGCCGAGCTCGCCGGCAAGACGGTGTTCAGCGCCAAGAAGCGTGTCGTGGAGCTCCTGCAGGAGTCCGGCGAGCTGCTCGAGGTCTCGAAGCCCTTCTCGCACGCCGTGAAGTTCTTCGAGAAGGGCGACCGCCCGCTCGAGATCGTGTCGACGCGGCAGTGGTACCTGCGCAACGGCGCACGCGACGAGGAACTGCGGGAGCGCCTCATCACGCTCGGCCGCGAGATCGGGTGGCACCCCGACTTCATGCGGGTGCGGTACGA
This sequence comes from Microbacterium sp. NPDC089189, assembly GCF_040685095.1. Classification (NCBI taxonomy): domain Bacteria; kingdom Bacillati; phylum Actinomycetota; class Actinomycetes; order Micrococcales; family Microbacteriaceae; genus Microbacterium; species Microbacterium sp. NPDC089189. The sequence goes on along the minus strand of NZ_JBFBHG010000001.1, from coordinate 50,551 downwards.
GAACTGGACCAACGGCCTGACCGGCGACTGGCTCGTGTCGCGCCAGCGGTTCTTCGGTGTGCCGATCCCGATCTGGTACGGGCTCGACGAGAACGGCGACCGCGACTACGCCCGCGTCATCGTGCCCGACCTCGGCCAGCTCCCCGTCGACCCCACGATCGACGTCCCCGCGGGCTACGACGAGGACCAGCGCGGCGTCCCCGGCGGATTCGACGCCGAGCGCGACATCTTCGACACCTGGGCGACGTCGTCCCTGACGCCGCAGCTGGCCGGCGGCTGGCAGCGCGACGACGAGCTCTGGAACCTCGTCGCGCCGTTCGATCTGCGCCCCCAGGGCCAGGACATCATCCGCACGTGGCTCTTCTCGACGCTGCTGCGCAGCACCCTCGAGGACGACAGGACCCCTTGGTCGGATGCGGCCATCTCGGGCTTCATCGTCGACCCCGACCGCAAGAAGATGTCGAAGTCGAAGGGCAACGTCGTCACGCCGGCGGCCATCCTCGACCAGCACGGGTCCGACGCGGTGCGGTACTGGGCGGCGTCGAGCCGTCTCGGCACCGACGCGGCCTTCGACCCGCAGAACCCGACGCAGATCAAGATCGGCCGGCGTCTGGCGATCAAGGTGCTGAACGCCGCCAAGTTCGTGCTCTCGTTCCCGGTTCCCGAGGACGCGCAGATCACGCACACGCTCGATGCGGCGATGCTGGCCACCCTCGACCAGGTCGTGCGCGATGCCACCGCGGCGTACGAGCAGTACGACCACGCCCGGGCCCTCGAAGTCACCGAGTCGTTCTTCTGGACGTTCTGCGACGACTACCTCGAGCTCGTCAAGGAACGCGCGTACGACCAGAGCGACGTCGGCCAGGCGTCGGCCGCCCTGGCCCTGCGCACGGCTCTCGACACCCTGCTGCGTCTCTTCGCGCCGGTGATCTCGTTCGCCGCCGAGGAGGCGTGGTCCTGGTTCCAGGAGGGATCCGTGCACCGGGCCTCCTGGCCCACGCCCCTCGAGATCGAGGGCGACCCCGCGGTCCTCTCGGCCGTCGGCGAGGCACTCATCGTGGTCCGTCGCGCGAAGACCGAGGCGAAGGCGTCCCAGAAGACACCCGTGGCGCGGCTCGTGCTCGGCGCGCCGGCTGCGACCATCGCGGCCATCGCCGGCGCCGAGGGCGACCTCCGGGCCGTCGGTCGTATCGCCGATCTGACCTTCACCGAGTCCGACACGGTCGGCGTCGTCGAGGTCGAACTCGCCCCGCAGGAGGCCTGACATGCAACTCGGTACCCGCTGGAGCGCGCACACCGAACCTCCCACCGCCGTGCCCGCGATCCTGCGTCCGCAGATCCGTGCCGTCGAGGACCTGCTGGCGCAGACGGATCTCGGCACGCAGCCCTCTCCCCGGTGGACGCTCACCTGGCTCGAAGGACGCCCGATCGCCGAGCTCGACACCGGCGTCATCGTCTCGCTCGACGCCTCCGGCGCCGTGGTCGTCCGTCACGACGAGGACGACGAGTTCGCCTGACCCGGATGGGGTCACGACGCTGCGCTCCACGTTCGGCGGAGCGCAGCGTCGGTCCGGTGACGCGCCGATAGGCTGACGCGATGGTGTCCGAGAATCCCGTCCTCGCCCCGTCCACCCTGCCCTACGGCCTGCCGGACTACGCCGCGATCCGGCCGGAGCACTACCGGCCCGCGTTCGACGCCGCGCTCGCCTCTCATCGGGCCGAGATCGAGGCGATCGCCTCGGATGCTTCGGCACCGACCTTCGAGAACACCGTGCTCGCCCTCGAGACGGCGGGAGCCGACCTCGATCGCGTGAGCCGCACCTTCTTCACCGTCGCCTCGGCGCACGCGACCGATGACATCCAGACGATCGAAGAGGCCCTGGCGCCGGTCCTGTCCGCGCACCGCGACGCCCTGCAGCTCGACGAACGGCTGTACGCACGTATCGCCGCGGTGCACGCCGCCCGCGACGCGCTGACCCTCGACGCCGAGGAACGCTACCTGCTCGAGCGCTACTTCCGCGAGATGACGCTGGCGGGCGCATCCCTCGCCCCGGATGATCGCGCCCGCCTCAGCGCGATCAACGAGCGGCTGTCGCAGCTCACCCACACCTTCGAGAAGAATCTTCTCGCCGACACGAACGACCTGGCGGTGCTGTTCACGGATGCGGCCGAGCTCCGGGGCCTTGCCCCCGGCGAGCTGTCGGCAGCCGCGCAGGCCGCGGCCGACCGGGGGCTCGAGGGCTACCTCGTGACCCTCCCCCTGTTCACGGGGCATCCCTATCTCGCGACGCTGACCGACCGCACGACCCGCGAACGCATCATGGCCGCCTCCCGGTCGCGCGCCACGCGCGGCGGCGCACACGACAACCGCGCGGTGCTCCTCGAGATCGTCCGCCTCCGCGCCGACCGCGCGGCGCTCCTCGGCGTCGCCTCCCACGCCGCGGCCGTCACGGCGGATCAGACCGCAGGAACACCCGAGGCGGTCGCGGCGATGCTCCGCCGACTCGCCGCGCCCGCCGCGCGCAACGCCGCGACCGAGAAGGCGGCGTTGCGCGAACGTGCCGGGAGGGAGGTCGCCGCACACGACTGGGCCTTCCTCGCCGAGCAGGAGCGCGCGGCACGATATGACCTCGACTCCGCGGCGCTCCGCCCCTGGTTCGAGGCAGAACGCGTGCTGCAGGACGGCGTGTTCGCCGCGGCCACCGCGCTGTACGGCGTCACCTTCTCCGAACGGCCGGATCTCTCCGCCTACCACCCCGGCGCCCGGGTGTTCGAGGTGCACGAGGAGGACGGGGCGGGCCTGGGGCTCTACGTCCTCGATCTCTACACCCGCGACACCAAGCGCGGCGGTGCATGGATGAACTCGATCGTCACCGCATCCGACCTGCGCGGGAGCGACCCGATCGTCGTCAACAACCTCAACGTGGCGCGTCCCGGCGACGACGATCCCACCCTGCTCACCCTCGACGAGGCGACCACCCTCTTCCACGAGTTCGGACACGCGTTGCACGGCCTGTTCGCCCGGGTGCGCTTCCCGCACGTCGCGGGCACGGCGGTCTTCCGTGACTTCGTCGAGTTCCCCAGCCAGGTGAACGAGATGTGGATGCTGCATCCCGACGTCCTGCCGCACTACGCACGCCACGTCGAGACCGGCGAGCCGCTGGCCGACACGGTCGCGGACCGCCTCGTCGCCGCAGCGGCCTTCAACCAGGGTTTCGCGACGAGCGAGTATCTGGCGGCGTCGTGGCTCGATCAGCGCTGGCACTCCCTGAGCCCCGCCGAGGCGGCGGCGGTGACGGACGTGGCGGTCTTCGAAGCCGCCGCCCTGGCCGAGATCGGGCTGGACGACGCGGCGGTGCCGCCGCGCTACTCGTCCACGTCCTTCGCGCACGTGTTCTCGGGCGGCTACAGCGCCGGGTACTACTCGTACATCTGGAGCGAGGTCCTCGACGCCGACACGGTGGAATGGTTCCACGAGAACGGCGGGCTCTCCCGCACCGCCGGCGAACGGTTCCGTCGGCGCCTCCTCGGCATGGGCGGTTCGAAGGATCCGCTGGAGGCCTACCGGGACTTCCGCGGGAGGGACGCCGAGATCGACCCGCTGCTGCGTCGCCGGGGGCTCACCGACTGAGCGGTGCGCCGACGGCGGGCGCGCGGGCCGCAGGGCCCACCGCCAGCCATCGTCGTCGGATCAGGCGGTCTTGCGCTTCTGGCGCAGCACCAGCGTCGGCGCGGCGCCGTCATCGACCGCGGCGCGGGTGACGACGACCTTGGCGACATCCTCGCTCGACGGGATCTCGAACATGATCGGGCCGAGCACCTCTTCGAGGATGGCCCGGAGCCCCCGCGCACCGGTCTTGCGGGCGACCGCCAGCTCGGCGATCGCCTCGAGAGCATCGCGCTCGAAGTCCAGCTCGACGTCGTCGAGCTCGAACATGCGCTGATACTGCTTCACGAGCGCGTTCTTCGGCTCGGTCAGGATCTCCATCAGCGCCTCGCGGTCCAGCGGCGACACGGCGGCGATGACGGGAAGACGCCCGATGAACTCGGGGATCAGACCGAACTTGTGCAGGTCTTCCGGCAGCACCTCGGCGAACAGGTCCGGCCCCTCGTCCTTGCGCTGCAGCGGGGCGCCGAAACCGACGCCGTGCTTGCCCACGCGGGACGAGATGATGTCTTCGAGGCCGGCGAAGGCCCCCGCCACGATGAACAGCACGTTCGTCGTGTCGATCTGGATGAACTCCTGGTGGGGGTGCTTGCGGCCGCCCTGCGGGGGCACCGAGGCGACCGTGCCCTCGAGGATCTTCAGCAGCGCCTGCTGCACGCCCTCGCCCGACACGTCGCGGGTGATCGAGGGGTTCTCGGCCTTACGGGCGATCTTGTCGACCTCGTCGATGTAGATGATGCCTGTCTCGGCGCGCTTCGTGTCGAAGTCGGCGGCCTGGAGGAGCTTGAGCAGGATGTTCTCGACATCCTCGCCCACGTATCCGGCCTCGGTGAGCGCGGTGGCATCGGCGACGGCGAACGGCACGTTGAGCCGCTTCGCGAGCGTCTGCGCCAGATAGGTCTTGCCGCAGCCGGTGGGCCCGAGCATCAGGATGTTGCTCTTGGCGATCTCGATCTCGTCGGCGCGCTGTTCGGCCGAGATGATCGTGGACTGCGCACGCACGCGCTTGTAGTGGTTGTAGACGGCCACCGACAGCGCCCGCTTGGCCTGCTCCTGGCCGACGACGTAGTCCTCGAGGAACGAGAAGATCTCGCGCGGCTTCGGCAGGTCGAACTCGGCGACCTCGCCGGAGCTCTGCTCGGCCATGCGCTCTTCGATGATCTCGTTGCACAGCTCGACGCACTCGTCGCAGATGTACACGCCGGGACCGGCGATGAGCTGTTGCACCTGCTTCTGGCTCTTGCCGCAGAAGGAGCATTTGAACAGGTCGGCGCTCTCACCGATGCGTGCCATGATGCCTCTCTCCCCCCGGAACAGTCCGCTGTGAATCGAGCCTAACCGCACACAGCGACATCAGGGGTATTGCGCGCGGGGTCGCGCGCCGGAAACGACGATGCCCCGACACGCGGACGGGTCGGGGCATCGAGGGATCGCTCGTCAGCTCGTGAGAGCGGCGGGCGTGCGCTTGCGCGTGGTCAGCACCTGGTCGACCAGACCGTAGGCCACGGCGTCGGCCGCGGACAGGATCTTGTCGCGGTCGATGTCCTTGTTGACCTCGGCGGGCGACTTGTTCGAGTGCTTCGACAGGGTCTCTTCGAGCCAGGTCCGCATCCGGAGGATCTCCGCCGCCTGGATCTCGATGTCAGACGCCTGCCCGTGACCGGCCTCGCCCATGGCGGGCTGGTGGATCAGGATGCGGGCGTTCGGCAGGGCCAGACGCTTGCCCGGAGCACCGGCGGCGAGCAGCACGGATGCCGCCGACGCCGCCTGGCCGAGAACGACGGTCTGGATCTGCGGCGAGACGTACTGCATCGTGTCGTAGATCGCCGTCATGGCGGTGAACGAGCCACCGGGCGAGTTGATGTACATGATGATGTCGCGGTCGGGGTCCTGGGACTCGAGCACGAGCAGCTGTGCCATCACGTCATCCGCCGACGCATCGTCGACCTGGACGCCCAGGAAGATGACGCGGTCCTCGAACAGCTTGTTGTACGGATCCTGGCGCTTGTAGCCGTAGGCGGTGCGCTCCTCGAACTGCGGGAGGACGTAGCGGCTGGACGGCATCTGCAGGCCCTGGGGGGCACCGAAGGTGGGGGTGTTCATTCGTGTTCTCTCTTTCGCCTACGAATGCCTAGTTCGCGGTTCCGCCGCCACCGATGACATCGGTCGCGGACTCGCGGATGTGGTCGACGAAGCCGTACTCCAGCGCCTCGTCCGCGGTGAACCAGCGGTCGCGGTCACCGTCTTCGTTGATCTGCTCGACGGACTTGCCCGTCTGCGCGGCGGTGATCTCCGCCAGGCGGTTCTTCATCGAGATGATGAGCTGCGCCTGCGTCTGGATGTCGCTGGACGTTCCGCCGAAGCCGCCGTGCGGCTGGTGCAGCAGGACACGGGCGTTCGGCGTGATGTACCGCTTGCCCTTCGTGCCCGCCGTCAGCAGGAGCTGTCCCATGGAGGCGGCCATTCCGATGCCGACCGTGACGATGTCGTTGGGCACGAACTGCATCGTGTCGTAGATCGCCATACCGGCCGTGATCGAGCCACCCGGAGAGTTGATGTAGAGGTAGATGTCCTTCTGCGAGTCCTCGGCTGCCAGCAGCAGGATCTTGGCGCAGATCTCGTTGGCGTTCTCGTCGCGCACCTCGGATCCCAGCCAGATGATGCGGTCCTTGAGCAGCCTGTCGAAGACACTCGTTGCGACAAGGGGTTCGGCCATGTTCACTCCCGTTCCGGTGATCGTGAGATCGAATCTACCGGCGCTGTTCGGGCCCCTCGCCGTTGTTCGCCGTGGGCATACGTTCCGGCGCATGAAGCAGTTCGGCGGCGTATCCGGTGACCGACCGCGTGTAGCGCGGGAGGTGGGGCGCCAGCGCGTCGAGCACGATGGCGAGAGCCTCGCGGTCGCGGCCCTGCGAGCTCAGCGCCAGCGCGTAGAAGGCGGCGGCCGCATCCTGCATCCCGTCGCGGGAGCGCTCGCGGTACGCGGTCTCGAGCAGCGCCGCGCTCTCGTCGACGCGGCCGAGATTGCGGATGGTGCTCGCCAGCTGGATGACGGCCTGCACCCGCAGGTCGTCATCGAGTCCCGCGGCGAGTGCCTGACGGTACAGCGGCTCGGCCGCCGACTCCTGCCCGGCCGAGTCGAACGAGCCGGCGCGTTCGAACAGCGCCCGCGCGTCGCCGGCGGGGCGCTCCGCGGCGAGCTCGGCGATCGCCGCGATCCGTTCGTCGTCGGACAGCAGGGCGTCCGCCCAGACCGCTGCCACCCGTCGATCCCAGTCCTTATCCACGATTCCTCCCGGAGGAACGACGCGGGGGCGGATGCCGCAGCATCCGCCCCCGCGTGACGATCCGATTTACTCGGCGTCGGCCTTCTTGGCCGGAGCCTTCTTCGCCGGAGCCTTCTTGGCGGCCGGCTTCTCGGCGGGCGCCTCGTCGCTGTCGGCCTTCTTGGCGGGCGCCTTCTTGGCCGGAGCCTTCTTCGCGGGCGCCTTCTTGGCGGGAGCCTTCTCGGCTGCCTCCTCGTCGGCGGCGGCGTCGGCGATCTCCTGCGCCTCCTCGACGACCTCCGCCTCGGCGGCCGGCTCGTCCTCGACGGCGACGAAACCGGCGAGGTCGACGGGCTTGCCGTTGGAGTCGACGACCGTCACACGGCCGAGCGCGACGGCGAGGGCCTTGTTGCGGGCGACCTCACCGATCAGCGCGGGCAGCTGGTTGCCCTGCTGCAGCGCGTTGACGAAGTCCTGCGGAGCCATGCCGTACTGGGCGGCGGACTGGATCAGGTACTGCGTGAGCTCGTCCTGCGAGACCTGCACGTCGGCCTGCTCGGCGACCTTGTCGAGGATCATCTGCGTGCGGAACTGCTTCTCGCTCGCCTCGGTGACCTCGGCGCGGTGCACGTCGTCCTCGAGGCGGTTCTCGCCCTCGAGGTGCGTGTGGACCTCGTCCTCGATGAGCTTCGGCGGGACGGGGATGTCGGTCTTCTCGAGCAGGACCTCGATCAGCTTGTCGCGCGCGGCGGCACCCTGGGTGAAGGTGGACTGCTGTGCGACACGCTCGGCGAGGCTGGCGCGCAGCTCCTCGATCGTGTCGAACTCGCTCGCCATCTGCGCGAAGTCGTCGTCGGCGTCGGGAAGCTCGCGCTCCTTGACGGCCTTGACGGTGACGGCCACCTCGGCCTCGGCGCCGGCGTGGTCGCCGCCGACGAGGGTCGAGCGGAACGTCGTGTCCTCGCCCGCGGTCAGCGAGTCGATGGCCTCGTCGATGCCCTGCAGGAGCTCGCCCGAGCCGACCTCGTACGAGACGCCCTCGGCGCGGTCGATCTCAGCGCCGTCGATCGTGGCGACGAGGTCGAGCTCGACGAAGTCACCCGTCGATGCGGGACGCTCGACCGTGATCAGCGTGCCGAAGCGCGCGCGCAGGCCGTCGAGCTCGGTGTCGATCGCGGCCTGGTCGGCCTCGACGGCGTCGACCGTGATCTCGAGGCCCTCGTAGGCGGGGAGCTCGAAATCGGGACGCACGTCGACCTCGACGGTGATCTGCAGGTCGCCCGAGAAGTCGGCGAGCTCGGGGAGGGCGACGATGTCGGCCTCCGGACGGCCGAGGACGCGCAGCTCCTGGTCGGCGACGGCGGCACGGTAGAAGCCGTCGAGGCCCTCGTTGACGGCGTGCTCGATGACGGCACCCCGACCGACGCGGCGGTCGATGATGGGCGCGGGGACCTTGCCCTTGCGGAAGCCCGGGATCTGGACGTCCTGTGCGATGTGCTCGTACGCGTGCTCGATGCTGGGCTTCAGCTCTTCGGGCGAGACCGTGATGTTGAGCTTCACGCGGGTGGGCGTGAGCTGCTCGACGGTGCTGGTGACCATGCCTGTTGTTCTCCTCTTGTTCCCACGCCGGCGCGCAGTGGCCGAAGGTCTGGGGTCTGTGGGCCGTGATGTCGGGGCGACAGGATTTGAACCTGCGGCCTCCCGCTCCCAAAGCGGGCGCTCTACCAAGCTGAGCTACGCCCCGGGCGGGCGCGCACGCATGCGTGCGCCCATAATCGGCCCCTGGAAGTCTAGCGTCCGCGCTCGCGGTCGGGAACCGGGCGAGGACTCGGCTATGCTGGAGAGGTCCGAGACGCTCCCCTCCGGGGGACGCGGTGCCGGATCCCCCGACAACTGAACACTCTCGTGCGACGGTTTCCGTCGCTCGCGGGGCTGTAGCTTAGTGGTAAAGCCTCTGTCTTCCAAACAGATGATGCGAGTTCGATTCTCGTCAGCCCCTCCATCCTCTCCCCCGGTCAGGCCCACGCCCCGGGGTCAGCCCTCCCGGACGTCCCGCGTCTCGGCGTGACGCGCGCTGTGCGACAGGTAGTGCGCCGCGTTGCGGACGAGACCCTCGCGCTCCCCCTCGGTCAGTGCCCGGCGGACCTTCGCCGGCACACCCGCCACCAGCGATCCGGGCGGGATCTCCATCCCCTCCAGCACGACCGCTCCCCCGGCGATGAGACTGCCGGCGCCCACATCCGCGCCGTTGAGCACGACGGCGCCCATCCCGATGAGCGCGCCGTCGCCGATGCGGCAGCCGTGCACGACGGCGTTGTGCCCGATCGACACGTCCTCGCCCACCGTCACCGGACGACCGCGATCGACGTGGATGCTGACGGAGTCCTGCACATTGCTACGCGCACCGATCGTGATCGTGTCGCCGTCGGCACGCAGCACGGCGTTGTACCAGACGCTCGCGTGCGGGCCCAGCACCACGGCGCCGATCAGACGCGCGCCCGCGGCGACGAACGCCGTCTCGGAGATCGTCGGACGGGTGTCGCCGAGGGCCAGCACGCTCGCGTCGGGTGAGATCGTCATGCCGCCGACCCTACCGAGCGCGTGCGCTCACCGTGAGGCCAGCGCCTCCCGGAGCGCCGCGGTGTACTGGGGCGCCAGCGAGTCGGCGAAGGTGACGGTGAGGTGGTCCTGATCGCGGTACACGGTGGCCCCGCCCACGACGGGAGAGCACACGCTCTCGTCGCAGTACACATCGGTGAAATCGAGCAGCGTGACGCCGGGCTGCCCCTCGGCCGCTCCCCGCAGCGGGTCGTTCGCGACGAGGACGTCGGCGCGCGGCCCGTCGCACGCGGCCGCGTCACGCGTGCGCAGGCACTTGTTCGGGTCGGTCTCCCACACGGGGTTGTCGACGACCGTGACCACGGGAACCCCCGCGTCCGTCATCGACGACCATGCCGCGCGGTATCCGGCGACGGCCGCGTCGTACGAGGAGTCGAATCCGGCCGAGGCGTACGGGGTGGTCGCGAGCGCCGAGGTGAAGACGACGTCGGGCGCGTCGTCGGCCAGTGACCGGCCCACCGCATCCCGCCAGTCGGTGCACGCGTCGCCGAACGCACCGGGGGTCGCCAAGGCCGTGTCGTTCCACGGGCACGCACCCTTGAAGTAGGTGACCAGGCGCCATCCGTTGTCGTCGGCGATGCGCTGGAACGTCGAGAGAAGCTGGAAGGCGTGGCTGTCGCCGATCAAAGCGACCGTCGGCGCATCTGCGGCCTCGGACCCGAACGTGCAACTGACCGGACGTGCGTCGTTGAGCTGGACGAAGCACTGCTCGTCGAGCGGCCGGTCGACGCCGGCGAATCCGGGGGCCGGCAGGATCGTGTCGCCCGTGTCGACCCCGGCGCAGTCGGCGTCGAGGATCGCGGCCGCGCCGAAGCAGGCGGGTGGGTCGGCGCGGAGCTCGGCGAGCTGCTGCACCCCCTCGCGGTAGGCGGGAGCGTTGACCGCCCACGCGCCGCCCGCGGTGCCCGCGACCAGCAGCATCGCCGCGAGCGCAGCCCAGAGGGTGGTGCGCGCCGGGCGGCGGGTCAGCACCCGCCAGCTGCGCATGGGGTCCTCGACGAACCGCTTGGTGAGCCAGGCCAGGACGAAGCAGATCACCAGAAGCGCGACGCGATGGTAGATCGTGAGTCCCCAGAACGGCACCGACGGCGCGATGATGATCAGCGGCCAGTGCCACAGGTAGAGCGAGTACGAGATGTCGCCCGTGAACCGCATCGGCCGGATCGACAGCACCCGTGTCGGGTACCACCACCGACGCGCATCGGATGCGGCGATCACCGCGGCGGCGCCGAGGGCGGGCAGCAGCGCCGCGTACCCGGGGAACGGCGTCGTCGCGTCGAAGCGGAACGCGGTGTAGACCAGCGCGATGATCCCCGCCCAGCCGAGGAGGAAGCTGCCGACGGCGTTGCGCACCCGCAGCGCCGGTACGAGCGCGATGGCGGCCCCCAGACCGAACTCCCACATCCGCCCGAAGGTGTGGAAGTACGCCGGCGCAGGATCGGTGATCGTGAAGACGACGCAGAAGACGAAGGAGGCGGCGCTGACCGCACCCAGCGTCCAGAGCACGGCGCGCCGGCGCGCGCCGCGGAAGAATCGCACGCCGATCCATGCCGCAAAGAGCATGAGCAGCGGCCAGATGACGTAGAACTGCTCCTCGAGCGACAGCGACCAGTAGTGCTGCACCATCGAGGGGTCGCCGGCGTGGTTCAGGTAGTCGGCCGACGTGAACGCCAGATACCAGTTCTCGACGTAGAAGGTCGAGGCGACGATCTCGCTGACCTCGCGTTGCAGCCCGGAGATGGGCATGAGGTACGGCGATGCGGCGACGAGCGCGCAGACCAGCAGCACGAGCATCGACGCCGGCAGGAGGCGGCGCGCGCGCCGCGCCCAGAACTGCCCCAGGCGCACGGTGCCTGTGGCCGTGAGCTCCCGCATCAAGTGCCCCGTGATGAGGAAGCCGGAGATGACGAAGAAGACGTCGACGCCGACGTACCCGCCGGGCAGGCGCCCCGGCCAGAAGTGGTAGAGCACGACCAGCAGCACGGCGATCGCACGGAGGCCCTGCACGTGCGGGAGGAAATGCGACGGCTCGGCGTGCTCGGGCGAACGATCGCGTCGTTCGCGCCGCACCGTCTGCGCGGGGACATCGAGGTGCTGCGGTACCCCGCCGGGTTCTGACGCGCTCACCCTAAGACGTTAGCCCGACCCGCATCCGAAACCCCGCTGCGGCGCGGCCCGTCACGCGTCGTAAGCGCAGCCTCATCTTGCTTGCGGAATTTCTGGGCGTCACTAGCGTTGGAGAAGCAGAAGCGAACTGCAGAAGACGGAGGCATCACCATGTCGAAGAACCAGACCATTCCCGCAACCGCCGCTGACCCCACCGTGGCCGCCGGCACCGCGCAGTTCCTGACCCCCGTGACGCTCGGCCTTCAGGCACTCGCCATCACCGGCAAGCAGGCCCACTGGAACGTGCGCGGCGCGAACTTCATCGCCATCCACGAACTCCTCGACACGGTCGTCGACCACGCCCACGGCTGGGCCGACGAGGCCGCGGAGCGCATCGTCGCTCTGGGTCTTCCGGTCGACGCCCGCGTCTCGACGATCGCGACGAAGGTCGCGCCCTCGTCGGTGCCCGCCGGCTTCACGCAGTGGGACGACATGATCCGCCACATCGTGGCCGACATCGACGCCGTGATCGTCGACGTCCAGGCCGCGATCGACGGTCTCGACGAGATCGACCTGACCAGCCAGGACATCGTCATCGGCATCCGTGCCGGTCTCGAGAAGGACCGCTGGTTCCTCTCGGCCCACCTCGCCGAGTAACGGCGTCCGCGACGCCGGATCACGGCGTCGCCGTCAGCGCAGAACCCCGCTCGTCCCCGTGACGGCGGGGTTCGTGCGTTCGGGCAGTGCGACCTCCGCCGTCCGGACCCGCGCGTTCAGCAGTCCGCAGACGGTGACCAGCATGGCCGCCGCGGCGGGGAACAGCATCGCCACGCCGACGGACACGCTCTCGGCGACCGCGCCGGTGATCGCCGCGGCCAGGGCCTGCGCGAGCGTGAGGGCCGAGCCCAGCATCGTCATGGTGGTCGCCGAGCGGCCCTCGGGGCTGCGGGCACCCGCGAGGCTGAAGATCGTCACGAGGGTCGGCCCGACCCCGAGGCCCATGAGCACGATGAGCAGCGTCGCCGCGCTCACCGTGCCGACCATCGCGTAGAGCCCGGCGGTGACCGTCATCGTCGCCGAGAACGCGATCCACCGCCACCGCATCGTGAAGCGGGCGGGGAAGGCGGCGACCGCCAGCGCCAGCACCGCGGATCCGATCCCCATGAGGCCGTAGATGAGACCGGCCTGCGCACCCTCCCCGGAGCGCTCGAGGAACGCGGTCAGCGAGGTGAGCGCGGAACCGAAGAACAGACCGACGCCGAACGTGCCGCCCACGAGCACGAGGATCCGGGGCCTCAGCAGCGCGGTGAACGGAGCACGTGCACCGCGTTCCCGATTTCCGGTGGTGACCGTCGCGGTGGGGTGCAACGCGAACGCGCTCACGAACACGATGCTGAGGGCGGCGGCGATCGCGATCGGCGCCCACGGTGCGATGAACGACGCGAGGACGCCGACCAGCACCGGTCCGATGACGAACGCCGTCTCATCCGCCGCGGACTCGTACGACATCGCGCGCGTGAAGGTGCGATCACGCAGCTCCGGATGCAGCCGCTGCTGGATCAGCGCGATGATCCGGCTGCGGCTCATGGCCGCGGCCTGCGGAGCGGTGGCGCCGATCAGGCCCGACACGAGCACGATCATTCCCGGCGCAGCGCTGCCGCCGAGCGAGACGACGAGGGGGAACAGCGCCAGCATGCCGCCGTTCATGAGCCCGAGGGGAACGAGGATCCGGCGCTGGCCCAGACGGTCGACGCCGTCGCCGACGAGCGGCCCGGCGATGACGGCGCCGATCCCGGCCGCTGCCGAGGCGAGACCGCCGAGCGCGACCGATCCCGTCACGGAGGTCGTGAGCGTGAGGAGCCCCACGACCATCATCGCGAACGGGAGCCGAGCGACGAAGGCGAGGACGAAGTATCCCCAACCGGCGTGCTGGATCAGCGTGCGTCGGTCGACGACCGAACCCATGAAAAACCTCCGGAGCGTGAGCGGACGTGCCGCCTTGCTCCTGGAGTAGGTTGTTGCACCGCCGAAGATCCTACCGTCGGCGGCTGGGAGGGCCCGGGGTACGGCTCACTCGACGCGTGAGTGGTCTCCCAGACGGTGCCACGTGCGATTGTGGTAGACCAGCGCATCGCCGCTCTCGCCCGGAACGACGTCGCGGGCGATGTCGGACTGGAGCGCGTGAGCGGCGATGACGGTCGAGCCGCCCGCGTTCATCCGCTCGATGATCGCGCAGCGGACCCACGCGCGCACCCCGTGGTACACGGGCTCGCCGGTGGTCAGCCGCGACCAGCGCTCGGTGTCCGCGAAGCGGTCGATGCCGCTCGTGGAGGCGAGCTTGGCCACGTCGAGGTCGGCGCTGTCGAGCAGGTGGACCACGATCGTCTCGGCGCCGAGGATCGCCGGCGTCGCCGACGAGAGCGCCGACACCGAGAAGATGAGCAGCGGCGGCTCCGCGCTGACGGAGGAGACGGAGGTCGCGGTGAGGGCCACCGGGCCGTTCGGTCCCTCGGCGGTGATGACGGCGACGCCGCCCGGGTGCCCGCGGAACAGTGCCTTGAAGTCGTCCGCCGACAGCGACGCGCCGAGCGCCCGCTCGGGGGCGAGGGGCTCGTCGGCGGAGGAGTTCTCGGGGAGGGGCACGGCGGAAGTCATGTCTGAACGCTACGTCCTGCGTGTTTCGGGGACATCACCGCGACGACACATGGCGCAACGATGCGTTTACATCGTCCGCCGGCGACATCGCCGTGATCGGGGTCTGATCGGCCACGATCTGCGCGACCGCGGCCCGGCCGGCGCGGTTGGCGCCGACCGTGGATTGGGTGGGTCCGTATCCGAGGAGGAAGATGCGGGGATCGTCGAGAGCGCGCGAATCGTCGACGCGGATGCCGCCCGCGCTCGTGCGCAGATGCAGCGGAGCCAGGTGGTCGAGCGCGGGGCGGAACCCCGTCGCCCAGAGGATGACGTCGGCGGGCTGGAGCGTGCCGTCGGGCATCCGCACCCCGTCCTCCTCGATGGCGACGAACATCGGATGCCGCACGAGCACGCCGCGCCGGTCCGCCTCGCGCGCCCACGGCGTCCAGTGCATCCCGGTGACCGAGATGACGCTGCCGGCGGGAAGACCCTGCCGCACGCGCTCGCTCACGCCCGCGAGCGCGGCGACCCGCGCCGGAACGTCGAAGTCCTCCTCGATCCACTGCGGTTCCCGCCGCGTCACCCAGAAGGTGTCGGCGACCCGCGAGATCTCCTCCAGCAGCTGCACGGCCGAGATGCCGGCCCCGACGATGACCACGCGCATGCCCGCGAACTCCTGCGCATCGACGTAGTCGTGGACGTGACGCTGCACACCGCGGAAGCGCCGGGCTCCCGGCACCGACGGCCAGAAGGGCCTGGTCCAGGTGCCGGTCGCGTTGATCAGGTACCGCGCGCCGATGTCGCCGTGGTCGGTCTCGACCCGCAGCAGTCCCTCCGGCGCATCCCGCACGGCGCGGACGGTCACCGGACGCCGCACGTCGAGCGCGAATCGGTCCTCGTAGTCCGCGAAGTAGGGCGGGAGCGCGTCGCGGCTGGAGGTGGCCGCATCGAAGGTGGGCACCGGGGCGCCCGGAAGCTCGTGGATCCCGTTGACCGTCCCCATCCGCAGGGAGCGCCAGCGGTGCTGCCACGCGCCGCCGGCGCGCTCCTCGCGATCGAGGATGAGGAACGTGCGGTCGTGCCCGGATGCGGCGCGGCGGGCCGGCACGTATCCGCGACGGGCCAGGTGGTAGCCCGCGGACAGTCCCGCCTGGCCCGCTCCGATGACCGCGACGTCGACGATCGTCGGCGCGTCGGGAAACCTGCTCACGCCCGGTGGAACGCACCGGGCGTGGCCGGCATTCCGGGTCAGTCGATCAGCGCCTCGGCGATCGGCGTCGACCCGGCGCTGAATCGGATGGTGCGCCCGATCGTGGCCGGCTGCGCGAGGGCCTGCGCGATGACAGCGCCGACGTCCGCACGCGAGACCTCGGCGCTGCCCTCGGGCTCGGTCGTGATGCTGCCCGTCGGCTGGTCGAGGGTGAGCGTGCCCGGTCCGAGCACCGTCCACTCCAAGGCGGTGCGCCGGAGGTGCTCGTCGGCGGCCAGCTTGGCGTCGGCGTAGGCGAAGAAGCTGTTGTCCGGGTGGACCCCGTGGTCGGGAGTCGATCCCACCCACGACACCATGACGTACCGGTCCACACCGGCCCGGGCCGCCGCATCCATGGATCGGATCGCCGCGTCGCGGTCGACGGCATAGGTGCGTGCGGCGTCTCCCCCGCCGGCGCCCGCCGACCAGACGACCGCGTCGTGCCCGCGCAGGAGGTCGGCGATGCCGTCGGTGTCGAGGTGCTCGATGTCGGCGACGACCGGCTCCGCGCCGATCGAGCGCAGTTCGTCGGCGTGATCGGGATTGCGGATCACCGCCGTGACGTCGTCACCGCGCTCGACGAGCACCGGAATGGTGCGCAGCGCGACTTTTCCATGCCCGCCGAGGATGAGAATGCGTGCCATGAGTGGCTCCTCTCGTTTCTTTCAGCGTAGGCGTCGGGGTCAGGAGGTCCCCGTGGGGTTGACCCGGGCCTCAGGCGTCCGGACGGATCTCGCCGTCCAGGTACCACCACCGGGCGCTCTGGTGCACGAAGCGGCTGCGTTCGTGCAGCACGCCGCGGGCTCCGCCCTCTCGCCAATGGGCGCGGAACTCCACGACGCCGCGCCGATCGCCCTCCGCCCCGGCGGCGGTGTCGACGACCTCGAGGGCGGTCCACCGTTGCTGCGGATCGAGGACGAGCTCGGCCGGCCGGGTGCCCGGATGCCAGGTGTCGCGCAGGTAGGCATCGTCACCGACGACGAAGGCGCTGTACCGCGAGCGCATGAGCTGCTCGGCCGTCGTGGGGATCTCGCCGCCGAGGAACGGCGCGCAGCAGCCGCCGAACGTGCGCCCGCCGCCGCAGGGGCAGGCGTCCTGGTCGCGGACGCGTGCGGCCCTCATCCGCCGGAGGGGATCATCGGAGCACGGGGCATACGCGGCAGCCTACCCAGGGCCCGCGCGACGACGGCCCCCGGACGTAGGCTGGACGCCGTGTCCGCCTCCGCACCGTCCGTCCGCTTCGTCACTCCGCGCGGCCGTCTCGCCGTCCTCGCCGCGGTGTGCGCGATCATCAGCGCGATGGGCGTCGCCGTCGTGGTCCTCGACCCGGAGAACACGCTGACGGTGCTCCTGGGAGTCGCCGTCGTCGGTGTCTTCGGCCTGGGCGGCGGGGCGTCGATCGTCGGGCAGCTGCGGCAGAGCGTCATCCTGCGCGCCGATGACGAGGGCATCCGCATCGCGCGGATCGGCAGCGCACCCTGGGCCGATGTCGACCGCATCGGCACCACGCCGCGGGGCGAGCTCGGCATCCGGATGCGGCGCACCGACGCGCTGCTCGCGAATCCCCGCACGCGCACCACCAGGGAGAGCCTGCGCGAGACGCGGGCGACGAGCGGCGGCTACGACCTGACGTTCACCGAGCGGGAGCTCGGCACCGCGCCCGCCGAGGCGGCACGGGCGCTTCGATCCCTGAGTTCGTGATGGCACGCGTCCGGCTCCCCGCTGCGATCCGCGCGGCGAAACGCACACCGCTGCTGCTCGTCGCGAAATCCGCCGCCGCGACGATCGGCGCCTGGCTGCTGGCCGACTGGCTCGTGCCCGGCCCGCCCCCGGTCTTCGCCGCGATCGCCGCGGTCCTGGTCGTGCAACCCAGCCTGAACCAGTCCTTCACTCGCGCGATCGAACGCTCCGTCGGCGTCATCGCCGGCGTGCTGCTCGCCTCGGCGCTCGGTCTCGCGTTCGGCAACGGCACCTGGGTCATCCTGGCGGCGGCCACGGCAGGGCTTCTCACCGCGTGGGTGCTGCGCCTGTCGCCGGGCGCCTCCACGCAGATCGCCATCAGCGCGATCCTGGTGCTCGCCCTCGGGCCCGCGACCCCCGACTACGCCGTCGACCGCATCATCGAGACGCTCCTGGGCGCCGTGATCGGGTTCATCGTGAACGTCGCGATCGTGCCGCCGGTGGCCATCGAGCCCGCGCGGCAGGCCAGCGGTGCGCTGCGCCGCGAGATCGCGGCCTCCCTGGAACGGCTCGCCACCGCGCTCGAGACGCCGCGCACCCGTGCGGATGTGGAGGAGCTGATGCTGGAGGCGCGTCTGCTGCGGCCGATGCGCGACGCCGCGGACGCCGCGATCATCGCGGGCGCCGAGTCGCTCACCATGAATCCCCGCAGCCGCACCCACCGCGCCGATCTCGCGGGGATGCAGGCCGACCTGGATCTCTTCACCCCCATCGTGACCCAGATCATCGGCATGACCCGGGCCGTCTACGACCACTACACGCCCGATCTCGTCGAAGCGCCGCAGGTGCAGGCGATCGCCGAGCAGATGCGCCGAGCCGCGCACGACGTGGAGCACGTGGGCGCGATCGCCGACGTCGCCGTGGTCGAGCCGCCCGCTCTCACCACTCCCCTGGCGATCGCCGCGCCGCCGCGGGCGCACTGGATCCTCATCGGATCGCTGCTGGAGGACCTCTCCCGCATCCACCAGAGCCTCACCGACGCCGCGCGGTGACGGCGCCGCGCCCTCAGGGCAGGTCGGCGCACCGCACGCACCGGGTCGCGGTCGGACGTACCTCGAGCCGGCCGGCGGGGATGGGGTCGCCGCACCGTTCGCATCGGCCGTAGTCGCCCGCATCCACGCGCGAGAGCGCCGCATCGATCTCCGCGATCTCCCGCCGGGCCTCGCGCCGCAGACCTTCCCGGCGCGACCACTCGTCCGAGAGCGTCGCCCCCTCGGGGTCGTGCTCGTCGTCCGCTCCGGCGGGATCCGACCGCGCGGCGCGCACATCGGCCACCGCGTCCGTCCGCGCGGCCAGCCGCTCGATGGCCTCGGCACGGAGGCCGGCGAGCCGTGCCCGCGCGCCGGGGTCGACGCTCACCGGAGCGCTCTCACGAGGCGGCGACGACCACCGTGAACTCGAGCGGCTGGATGCCGCCGTCCGCGTTGGTCATCGTCACCGTCGTCGTTCCCGGCGCGAGCGCCGTGACACCGGGATTGAAGGTCGCCCCGTCGCTCTCGCGCCCCGCGACGAACTCCGCGACCCCCGTGTCGGCGACCTCGCCGGTGTAGCTGTCGACGGCCAGATCGCCCGTGGTGATGTTCAGCACCTGACCGACCACGAGGTCGACGTCGGCGCCCTGCAGATCGTTCGCCGCCATGGTGACCGGCGCCACGATGTCGCCGCCGATCGGGGTGGCATCCGAGGTGGAGGACGAGGTCGCGGGCCCCGTGCAGGCCGCGAGCGCGAGGGTCGCAGCGACCGCCGCCGAGCCGAGGACGAGTCTGGAGAGCTTCATCCGGTCAGTATCCCAGCGGCGAGCAGCCCGCGGGATCACGATCGGGCAACGCGGTCAGTCGACGGCGCCGCGCGCGTTGTAGACGATGGAGTCGCTGTCGCCGTAGGCACGGAACACCGCCACCGCTTCGTCGTGGCGGACGCCGACGGTGACCCGGATGCCGCGGGCTTCGAACTGGGCGTCCCAGTCATCGACGACCGGGCCCTCATCGAAGCCGGTGAGCTCCTCGAGCAGCGGGCCCTCGCCGGCGACGACGAGCGAGCGGACACCGCTCCACATGGTGGCGCCGTAGCACATGACGCACGGACGCCAGTTGACCACGAGCTGCAGGTCGGCGCCGGCCGCGCCGAGATCCCACCGGCCGAGCGCCGACTGCGCCAGGCTGAGCGTCGTCACCTCGGCGTGGGCGGAGCTGAGTCCGGACGCCAGGACGACGTTCACCCCGGCGGAGACCAGTTCGCCCGTCGCCGCGTCGACGACGATCGCCGCGAACGGGCCACCGCTCCCCTCGCGCCAGTTGCGGTCGGCGAGGGCGTTGACGAGGTCCATGCGCTCCTCCAGCGTCGGCAGGACGCGCGGCAGGCCGTCCAGATCGGCGAGGAGCCAGGCGGGGAGGGACGCGGAGAACGATGACGCAAGAGGCATGAGGTCATCGTGACCTGCTCGTGTGTCGGCGCTGTTACACCGCCGTCATCGCGGGCGCTCGAGCCAGGCGCGCAGGCGCTTGAGCGGCCAGGTCGTCACGATCCGCTCCGGCGGGACCCCCATGCGCTCCGCCCTCACGGCGCCGTGGTCGAGAAGGGACAGCTGGCCCGGCGCGTGGGCGTCGCTGTCGATCGAGAACAGGCAGCCGGCGTCCAGTGCCCGCGCGATGAGGTCGTCCGGCGGGTCCTGCCGCTCCGGGCGGGAGTTGATCTCGACCGCGACGCCGCGCTCGGCGCAGGCCGCGAAGACCGCCGCGGCGTCGAACTCGGAGGCCGGGCGGGTACCGCGCGCCCCCTCGACGAGCCGGCCCGTGCAGTGCCCGAGCACGTCGGTCTGCGGGTGGGCGACCGCCTGCAGCATCCGCGCCGACATCTCGGCCGGCGGCATGCGGAGCTTCGAGTGCACGCTCGCCACGACGACGTCGACGCGTGCGAGCATCTCCGGGGTCTGGTCGAGCGCGCCGTCGTCGAGGATGTCGACCTCGATCCCGCCGAGCAGCGTGAACCCGTCACCGGAGTACGCGCCGATCTCGTCGAGCTGTCGGGCGAGGCGTTCGGCGCTCAACCCGTGCGCGACCCGCAGCCGTGGCGAATGATCGGTGAGGGCCAGATACTCGTGCCCGAGGCCCCGGGCCGCGTCGACCATGCTCGCGATGGGGGTCAGCCCGTCGGACCAGTCGGAGTGCGCGTGCAGGTCGCCGCGCAGGAGCGGGCGGAGGGAGCTCTCGAGCCCTCCCCCGACCTGGGCGCGGAGATCGGCGAGGTACCCGGGCACATGGCCCGCCTGTGCCTCGAGGACGACAGCGAGTGAGCTCTGCCCGACGCCCTTCGTGCGACGCAACGTCGCGGGGTCGGAGCGCTGGGCGGCCGGAAGCGCCGCCACGGCGTCGGCCGCCGCACGGAACGCCTGGGATCGGTAGCGCGACGCGCGCTGCCGTTCGAGCAGCGTCGCGATCTCGCGGAGGGCGTCGACGGCATCCATCCGCCCAGTCTGCCGCGCCGAGCGGCGCCGTGACAGGATGAGCGCGTGCCCCGCCTGATGCTGCTCGACACCGCGTCGCTCTACTTCCGCGCGTTCTACGGCGTCCCCGACAAGGTCACCGCGCCGGACGGCTCTCCGATCAACGCCGCGCGGGGACTCCTCGACATGATCGCGAAGCTCGTCGGCACCTATCGCCCGACCCACCTGGTCGCCTGTTGGGACGACGACTGGCGCCCGCAGTGGCGCGTCGACCTGCTGCCGACCTACAAGGCGCACCGCGTCGTCGAGGTCGTGGCGGCGGGCCCCGACGTCGAGGAGACGCCGGATCCGCTCGAGGCGCAGATCCCGCTGATCCGGGAATCCCTGGGGCTCCTGGGGATCCCGATCGTCGGCGCGGCCGAGCACGAGGCCGACGACGTGATCGGCACCCTCGCGACCGGGGCCGGGATGCCGGTGGACATCGTCACGGGCGATCGCGACCTCTTCCAGCTCGTCAACGACGACGCCGAGGTCCGCGTCGTCTACACCGCCCGCGGCATGAGCAATCTCGAGATCGTCACCGATGAGGTCGTGCTGTCGAAGTACGGCGTCCACGCCGACCAGTACGCCGACTTCGCCGTGCTCCGCGGTGATGCGTCCGACGGGCTGCCCGGGGTGGCGGGCATCGGCGACAAGACCGCGGCGACGCTCCTCGGCGCGCACGGCGACCTCGCGGGCGTACAGGCGGCGGCCGCGCGGGGCGAGGGCATGAGCGCGGGCGTGCGCGCCAAGGTGGAGGCCGGCGCCGACTACCTGCGCGTCGCCCCCACCGTCGTCCGCGTCGTGCGGGACCTCGATCTCCCCGCAGCCGACGCGCGGCTCGTCGCGCCGTCGGCGGATGTGTCCGCGTTCACCGCCCGCTGGGGCCTGGATTCCTCGTTCGGCCGGGCATCCGCCGCGATCGCCGACGCCACCGCGTGACACACGACGATCCCGCCCCCGGGGAGGGGACGGGATCGTCGTGCGGGGGCGGGGATCAGGACGAGGCGACGCCTGATCGACGCACGACCACCGGCACACCGGCGAGCCGGTAGATCGCTCCGCCGAAGAGGATCGAGAGCACACCGATCCCCATCGCGAAGGCGGCGACGCCGAACGACACGACCGACGTGAACAGGGACGCCCGCAGGAAGGACGCGTTCATCATGGTCGCGCGCACCGGGTCGTCCTTGCCCAGCTCGGCGTAGGTCGCGCCGTCGGAGGCGGCCAGCGCGTGGTGCTGAATGATGTCGGCCTGGACGAAGGCCGTGAGCGGGCCGTCGACGACCTGCCCCTGGAACGCCATGGCGTCATCCGGGACCGTGATGTTCTCGGCGCGCAGCTGCGACGACACCATCACCCACACGACGATGCCCACGACGATGAGCGCGATGCCGCCCAGCATCCCGAGGATGCCGGCGATCTTGACGAATCCGACCTTCTTGAGCGGCGCCTCGACGGTGTCGGCGGTGGTGGCGACTGCGGTGGACATGGTCACTCCTCGGTGATTGGTGCCGGATCGGTTCTGCCGTTCCGGATCTGGCACTGACGTTACCGAGGGAGATCACGCCGTCCGGGGGCCGCCCGCCGTGAATATCCGACCGCCCGGGAAGCCCGCCGCGACGGCGGCGAACCGCTCAGGAACCGGCGAGTTCCTGCGTCGCCCGCACCCAGGCGTCGAGGGTCCCGGCGGCGGCTCCGCTGTCGATCGCGGCAGCCGCGTCGTCGCGTGCCTCCGCGAGGCGCGTGAGGATGGGCCGCTGCACTTCGCTCGGGTCCTGGAACAGACGGAACGACACGAGCCCGGCGGCCGTGTTGAGCAGCACGATGTCGCGCACCGGCCCGGTGTCGCCGGCGAGCACCCGGCGCACGACGTCGGCATTGTGCTCGGGCGTGCCGCCGACGAGGTCCGCCATCCGCGCGGTGGGGATGCCGAGGTCGCGGGGATCCAGGTCGTGCTCGTGCACGTCCCCCAACGAGATCTCCCAGATGCGGCTGTGGCCCGTGGTCGTCAGCTCGTCGAGCCCGTCGTCACCGCGGAACACGAGGGCCGTGGCCCCACGCGTGCGGAACACGCCGGTGATCAGCGGCACGCGATCGAGGTGGGCGACACCGACGGCGTTCGCCTCCGCACGTGCGGGGTTGCACAGCGGCCCCAGGAAGTTGAAGACGGTCGGCACGCCCAGTTCGGCGCGGGTGGGCCCGGCGTGGCGGAACCCGGGGTGGAACGCGGAGGCGAAGGCGAAAGCGATGCCCGCCCGCTCCAGCGTCTGCGCGACCGCCTCGGGCGACAGGGTCAGATCGATACCGAGCGCGCGGAGCACGTCGGAGGAGCCCGAGGACGAGCTCGCCGCCTTGTTGCCGTGCTTGACCACGGGGACGCCCGTGGCGGCGGCGACGATCGCCGACATCGAGGAGATGTTGACCGTGCCGAACCGGTCGCCGCCCGTGCCCACGATGTCGAGCACCGCGGCGGGGACGGGCAATGGCAGCGCGGCCTCCAGGATCGCGTCGCGGAACCCGACGATCTCGTCGACCGTCTCGCCCTTCGCGCGGAGCGCGATGAGGAACCCGGCCAGCTGCGAGGGCGTCGCCCGTCCGGCCATGACCTCGCGCATCGCCCAGGTGGCCGCGGACACGCTCATGTCGTTGCCGGAAAGCAGATCGGTCAGGATCTCGGGCCAGCTGTGCACGTCCACCATGGGTCAAAATCCTATCGACCGCGCGTGCCGCATCCGACCCCGCCCGGCCGGTTCCGCGCGACGCCAGTGTTCTCGGCGAGTTCGCGGCCAGTACTTAGGTCTCCCTAAGCTCGCACGAGGGTACGCCGAGGGTCGGATGTGCAAGAGAGTGCCGTGAAAATCGGTCATAATGGGGAGCGTGACGACCCCAGCGACGTATTCCCAGGCCATGCGTACGGTCAAGCGGCCAGACCCGGTCGCCGTCGGCACCATCGTCTGGCTCGGCAGCGAAGTCATGTTCTTCGCGGGTCTGTTCGCCATCTACTTCACCCTGCGCAGCACGTCTCCCGAGCTGTGGGCGCAGGAGTCGTCGCTGCTGAACGTCCCCTTCGCCACGGTGAACACGATCATCCTCGTGCTCTCCTCCGTGACCTGCCAGATGGGTGTCTTCGCGGCTGAGCGCTTCCAGCCCTACCGCACCGGCGGCAGCCCCCTGAAGTGGGGCATGGTCGAGTGGTTCTTCCTCACCTTCTTCCTGGGCGCGGTCTTCGTGTCCGGTCAGGTGTGGGAGTACGCCCAGCTCGTCACCGAGGGCGTCGCCATTAACTCGAACGCCTACGCGTCGGCCTTCTACCTGACGACGGGCTTCCACGCCCTGCACGTCACGGGTGGCCTCATCGCGTTCCTCCTCGTCATCGGCCGCGCCTACGCGGTCAAGAACTTCGGGCGCAAGGAGATGACCACCTCGATCGTCGTGTCGTACTACTGGCACTTCGTGGACGTGGTCTGGATCGCCCTGTTCCTCGTCATCTACTTCCTGCGTTAGAAGCGGAGCACCACCCCCTCATGGCACGAGAGAAGAAGCGGCGCCCCTCCGGTCGTCGCAGCCCCCTGGCCGCCACCGCCCTCATCGGCATCGGCCTGCTGCTCACCGGCGGCCTGTACGCCGGTGCGTCCGCGGCGATGGCTGCGACCACCGACAACTCCGCGGTCACCTCCACGCTCACCGTCGAAGACGGCGAGAAGCTGTTCCAGGCCAACTGCGCGACGTGTCACGGACTCAACCTCCAGGGCACCGACAACGGCCCGTCCCTCTACGGCGTCGGCGAGCTCTCGGTGCACTTCCAGGTGTCGACCGGTCGCATGCCGCTCCAGGCACAGGCGCCGCAGGCACCGCAGAAGCCGGTGCAGTTCACCCCGGAGCAGACCGAGGCGATCGCGAAGTTCGTGCAGTCCGTCGCCCCCGGCCCGACCTACCCGTCGGACGAGATCCTCGACGGCGAGGGCGACGTCTCCGCGGGAGCCGAGCTCTTCCGCATCAACTGCGCGATGTGCCACAACGTCGCCGGCGCGGGTGGCGCGCTGACCGAGGGCAAGTACGCCCCCGCTCTGCACACCACGAGCGCTCTCAACATCTACGCCGCGATGGTCACCGGGCCGCAGAACATGCCCGTGTTCAACGACATGAACCTCACCCCCGAGGACAAGCGCGACGTCATCTCCGCCCTGCTCTACATGCAGAACACCGAGTCGCCCGGCGGATTCTCGCTCGGTTCGCTCGGCCCCGTCTCTGAGGGCTTGTTCATCTGGATCTTCGGTATCGGCACGCTCATCGCGATCACGGTGTGGATCACCGCGAAGTCCAACTGATCATCCCCATCGACAACACGGAACGTACGAGGAGCACCATGGCACACGAGGACGACCCGCTCGAGCACGAGAGGGCTTCTTGGAAGCCCTCGAGTGGTCTCGCCGTGGTTGTGTCCGATCCGGTGCACAACCCCGGTCTGCCGCCCCACCGCGAGCGCGTGACCGACACGGATCCGGCCGCGATGAAGCGCGCCGTCCGGACCGTCTACACCCTCTTCTACCTGTCGGTCGCGGCATCCATCTGGGCCGTCGTCGCCTACATGGTGTTCCCGATCGAGAGCGGCTCGATCGCCGCGATCCGGGACAACAACCTCTTCATCGGTCTGGGTATCGCCTTCGCGCTGCTCGCCATCGGTGTGGGGGCCATCCACTGGTCCAAGGCGATCATGTCGGACCGCGAGTTCATCGAGCCGCGTCACGCGACGCGCGGTCGTGACACGACCCGTGAGGCCGTCGTCCAGGCCTTCGCCGTGGCGAACGAGGAGTCCGGCTTCGGCCGGCGCACGATGATCCGCAACTCGCTGTTCGCGGCTCTCGCCGCGTCCGTCGTGCCCGGTGTCGTGCTCTTCCGCGGTCTCGCGCCCGAGTCGAGCCCCGAGAACCCGTACGCCGGCGACCCGGTGCACCTGCTGAGCCACACCATGTGGAAGAAGGGCATGCGTCTGGCGCACGACCCCAGCGGTCGTCCGATCAAGGCCTCCGACGTCACGATGGGCTCGGCGTTCCACGTCATCCCCGAAGAGCTCGCGACGCTCAGCCACCACGACGGCTACCTCGAGGAGAAGGCCAAGGCGATCGTCCTCCTCATGCGCATGCCGCAGGAGGATCTCATCGAGACCGAGGAGCGCGCCTCCTGGTCGTACGACGGCATCATCGCGTACTCGAAGGTCTGCACCCACGTCGGCTGCCCCGTCGCCCTGTACGAGCAGCAGACCCACCACCTGCTGTGCCCCTGCCACCAGTCGCAGTTCGACGTCGCCGAGGGCGCCAAGGTCATCTTCGGGCCGGCCGCCCGTCCGCTGCCTCAGCTGCCCATCGCGGTCGATGACGAGGGCTACCTCGTCGCGCAGAGCGACTTCACCGAACCCGTCGGCCCGAGCTTCTGGGAGCGCCATTGAGTACCGCGACTCACCCCACGGAGAACGTCACGCAGGAGCCCGCTTCGGGCACCGCGCAGACGGCTCCCGCCGGTCGTGACGGAAAGCCCCTCGGCGGCCGCTTCGTCGGCGCCGCAGCGAACTACCTCGACGAGCGCACGAGCCTCTCCGGGCTCGTCAAGGAGCTCGGTCGCAAGATCTTCCCCGATCACTGGTCGTTCATGCTCGGCGAGATCGCCCTCTGGGCCTTCGTCGTCGTGCTGCTCTCGGGCACCTTCCTGACGTTCTTCTTCCAGGCCTCCATGGTCGAGACGCACTACTACGGCGCCTACGAGCCGATGCGCGGCATCGCGATGTCGGCTGCGCTCGAGTCGTCGCTGCACATCTCGTTCGACGTGCGCGGCGGTCTCCTCGTTCGTCAGATCCACCACTGGGCGGCTCTCGTCTTCGTCGCCGGCATCGGCGTCCACATGCTGCGCGTCTTCTTCACGGGCGCGTTCCGCAAGCCGCGCGAGCTCAACTGGGTGATCGGTTTCATCCTCTTCATCCTCGCGATGGCCGAGGGCTTCACCGGCTACTCCCTGCCCGACGACCTGCTCTCGGGCAACGGTCTGCGCATCATCGACGGCATGGTCAAGGGCATCCCCGTGGTCGGCACGTGGATCTCGTTCCTGCTCTTCGGCGGCGAGTTCCCCGGTACCGACATCGTCGGACGCCTCTACACGCTGCACATCCTGCTGCTGCCCGCGATCCTGGTGGCGCTGCTGGCACTGCACCTCGTGCTGATGATCATCAACAAGCACACGCAGTTCGGCGGCCCCGCCCGCACGAACAGCAACGTCGTGGGCTACCCGATGATGCCGGTCTACATGTCGAAGATGGGCGGATTCTTCTTCCTCACCTTCGGTGTGATCGTGCTGATCGCCTCGCTGTTCACGATCAACCCGATCTGGAACTACGGCCCGTACGACCCCTCACCGGTGTCGGCGGGTACCCAGCCCGACTGGTACATCGGCTTCGCCGACGGCGCGCTGCGCCTCGTGCCGCCGCATCTGGAGTTCGTCTTCCTCGACCGCACCTGGTCGTGGAACATCCTGCTCCCGCTGCTGGTCATCGGCATCTTCATCGTCCTCGTGCTGATCTACCCCTTCATCGAGGCGTGGATCACGGGCGACAAGCGCGAGCACCACATCGCTCAGCGCCCGCGCAACGCCCCGACGCGCACCGCCATCGGCGCCGCCGGTGTGACCTTCTACGCGGTCCTGTGGGCGGCGGCGTCGTCCGACCTCATCGCCACGCACTTCTGGGTCACGATGGAGGGGGTCATCCACACCCTCCAGGCGCTGCTGATCCTGGGCCCGATCATCGCCTACTTCGTCACGAAGCGGCTGTGCATCGCGCTGCAGAAGAAGGACCGCGAGATCGCCCTGCACGGCTACGAGTCCGGTCGCATCGTCCGCCTCCCCGGCGGCGAGTACATCGAGGTGCACCAGCCCGTCGACGAGTACGAGCGCTGGAAGCTCGTGGGCTTCGAGATCAGCGAGCCGCTGGTCGTGCGTCCCAACGCGCAGGGTCGGATGCCGTGGCACCAGAACCTGCGGGCGTCGCTCTCGCGCTGGTTCTTCGAGGACCGCCTCTCCCCCATCACCCAGACCGAGGTCGAGGCTGCGCTCGCGCACCAGCACCACGAGCTGGACCACCTCGACGAGGCGGAAGCCGCCGAGATCGAGGGTGCGGCAGAGCGCGCGGCGGCCGAAGGCCGACCGGCCATCTCCCTGCACGACAAGGCAGAGGTCGAGCTCCCCTCGCCCAAGGGGCTGGAAGAGCTCAACAAGCCCAAGGATGACGACACGAAGAGCTGACGTCGTGTCGAGAAGGCCCCCGATCTTCGGATCGGGGGCCTTCGTCGTTTCGGCACGCACGATGTTGGTGTCTGTAACATTCTCGGAACAGGGCCTGGTTAGCGTGGCGATGTGCGAATAGTCATCATCGGAGCAGGTATCGGCGGAACGAGCGCGGCCATCGCGCTGCAGCGGCTCGGACACGACGTGCACGTCTACGATCAGATCCGCGAGAACCGACCCGTCGGCGCCGCCCTCTCGCTCTGGCCCAACGGCGTCAAGGTGCTGAACTGGCTGGGCCTCGCCGATCAGGTCGAGCGCCTCGGCGGCCGCATGGAGCAGATGGAGTACGCCGACGGCCTGACCGGCGACACGATGTGCCGGTTCAGCCTCGACCCGGTCACGACCCAGACGGGTCAGCGGCCGTACCCGGTCGCCCGCGCCGACCTGCAGGGTCTGCTCATGGACACCGTGGGAGCCGACCGCATCCACCTCGGGATGAAGATGACGGGCCTCGCCGAGAGCGACGACACCGTGACAGTGACGTTCGCGAACGGAGAGAGCACCACCGCCGACCTGGTCATCGGCGCCGACGGCGCCCGGTCCGCGACGCGGGACTACGTTCTCGGCACCGTCACGGAGCGGTCGTACTCGGGCTACACGAACTACAACGGCCTGGTGCCGATCGACACCCGCATCGCGCCCGCCGATCAATGGACGACCTACGTCGGCGAGGGCAAGCGGGTCTCGGTCATGCCGGTGTCGGATGGCCGCTTCTACTTCTTCTTCGACGTGCCGCAGCCGAGCGGCGTCCCCTACGACCGCGCGGACGGCGTGACGCCGCTGCGCGAGGCCTTCGCCGGGTGGGCGCCGGGTGTCGAGGCGTTGATCGATGCCATCGACCCCGAGACCTCGCTGAACCGTGTCGAGATCTGGGACGTGGATCCCTTCCACACGTGGACGCGCGGGCGCGTGATGCTCCTCGGAGACTCGGCCCACAACACCGCGCCCGACATCGGCCAGGGGGCGTGCTCCGCGCTCGAGGACAGCTTCGTGCTCGGTCTCATCTTCGCCACGACGACCCTCGGCG
Organism: Microbacterium sp. NPDC089189; assembly: GCF_040685095.1. Lineage (NCBI taxonomy): Bacteria > Bacillati > Actinomycetota > Actinomycetes > Micrococcales > Microbacteriaceae > Microbacterium > Microbacterium sp. NPDC089189. The sequence goes on along the minus strand of NZ_JBFBHG010000001.1, from coordinate 21,430 downwards.
TCCCCGACGCGCTGCGACGGTACGAGGCCGCGCGCACGCAGCGCGCCGCCGACCTCGTGCTGCGCGCCCGAAAGCGCGCCGCGGAGACCCACGGCTTCGATCCGGAGGTCACTCAGGCCTGGTACGACGGCCTGCGCGCGGAGACCGGCGAGAACGTCATCCGCGGGATCGTGGGGAACATCGTCGACAGCCCCGTCACGATCGGCGGCCTGCTCGTCTGACGGACGCGGGGATCGGCAGGAATCCGCCGCTCCCCGACCGGCCGGCGGCGGGCGATCGGGCGATGGGGCGAGGGCACGCCGTACGCTCGGCCCATGCCCGATGCGTTCGCCTACTTCGATGCCAAGCTGAGCCACGAGACCGATCCGTCCGACGTCTCCGCGGCGCAACGCGCCGGCGACGACCTCCTCCTCGTCGACGTACGGGGTGTCGACGCGTGGCGGCAGGGACGTGCGCGCGGTGCCGTGCACATGCCGCATCAGGAGATCGCCGCGCGAGCCCCGCTCGAGATCCCGCGGGATCGCGAGGTGGTCGTCTACTGCTGGAGTCCCGGCTGCAACGGCGGCGCCCGCGGGGCACGGGAGTTCGCGCGGCTCGGCTACCGCGTGCGCGAGATGATCGGAGGGTTCGAGTATTGGGCGCGCGAGGGTCTGCCGGTGGTCGGCGACGACGGTGCGCTCCCCCGGCGATTCGATCCGCTCGTCATGGTCGTCCGAGAGACCGCCGGAGCGGCGTCGACCGTCACGCCGTGATGTCGAGGCTCTCGTGGAAGAGCTCGCGGGCCGAACCGGCGAACACCGCGTCCTCGGCCCCCGCGGGACCCTCGGCGATGTCGCACACCACCGCCGTCACGTTGTCGCGTGACCCGTACTGCAGCGCGAGCGACACCAGGGCTGCGGCCGACTCCTCGACCGTCCGGTGGCGCAGCAGCGCGAGACCGATCTCCTCGTCGTCGAGGTAGTCGCTCACCCCGTCGCTGCACAGGAGCCAGCGGTCACCGATGATCGGCGCCCGCTCGGCGACCGAGATCACATCTTCCTCGCCGCCCCCGAGCGACGCCGTGATGATGTTCCGGCGCGGGTGGGATGCGGCTGCCTCGGGCGCCAGCAGACCGCTGTCGACGAGGGCCTGGACGTAGGAGTCGTCGCGCGTCTGCCGCTCCAGCTGCGCGTGGCGGAGCAGGTAGGCCCGCGAGTCGCCCGTGTGGGCCAGGAGCAGGTTGCCGGCGGCGCTCAGAAACAGACCGGTGAAGGTCGTCGCCATCCCCTGCAGCGAAGGATCGCGCTGGACATGGGCGCGCAGGTCCCAGTTCGCCTCGCGGATGCGCACGAGGAGGTCCTCCGCATCCGTGGCGCGCAACGGCGACGGCACCAGACGGTGCACGAGCGCCGCCGAGGCGAGGTCGCCCGAGGGGCCACCGCCGACGCCGTCGGCGACAGCCGCTCCCCAGGACGCCGTGAACGCGGCGTCCTGGTTCGAGGTGCGATGCGGGCCGATGTCAGAGACAGCAGCCGCGGTAAGCCGGATCGGCACGGGTCAGTGTGCGAAGTACCCGCGGTAGTACTCGTACACCCAGCCGACGATGGCGACGGCGAAGATGGCGAGACCGATGGGCAGCATCCAGGCACCGACCGCGAGTCCGATGGCCGCGACGGCCGCGGAAGCCGCGAGGACGATCGGCCACCACGACCAGGGGCTGAACTCGCCGAGCTCGGGGTCACCGTCGTCGATGTCCGCCGTGAGGGTGTCCTCCGGCAGCTCGCCGCCCTGCGCCTTGTAGACGCGATCGGTGTAGAAGCCGATCATGAGCGCCATCAGCGCACCGAACAGCATGGCGATCGAGCCGACCCACTCGATGGCGTTGTGCCACGGCAGATCGGGGTGGGCCAGGATGTTCCATCCCGTGTAGACCACGTCGATGAAGAGGAAGAACCCGACGAGGATCCACCACAGGTTGATGTTGGTACGCACGTTACTTGACCTCTCCGTCGGCCACATCCACGACCGGCGCGTCGGGCGCGTCCTTGGCCGGGCCCACGCCCACGGGCACAGCGGCCTCGGGGTGGTTCAGATCGAAGGCGGGACGCTCGCTGCGGATGCGCGGGATCGAGGTGAAGTTGTGGCGCGGCGGCGGGCACGACGTCGCCCATTCGAGCGATCCGCCGTAGCCCCACGGGTCGTTGACCGTGACCTTGGGCGCCTTGCGCGCGGTGATCCACACGTTCAGCAGGAACGGGATGACCGAGGCCGCGAGGACCATCGAGCCGATCGTCGAGACCTGGTTCTGCCACGTCCAGCCGTCGGCCGCGGAGTAGTCCGCGTAACGACGCACCATGCCGTCCACGCCCAGCCAGTGCTGGATGAGGAACGTCATGTGGAAGCCGATGAACAGCGTCCAGAAGTGGATGTATCCGAGGCGCTCGTTCAGCATGCGACCGGTCCACTTGGGCCACCAGAAGTAGAACCCGGCGAACATCGCGAACACGACCGTGCCGAACACGACGTAGTGGAAGTGCGCCACGACGAAGTAGGAGTCCGACAGCGCGAAGTCGAGCGGCGGCGACGCGAGGATGACGCCGGTGAGACCACCGAAGACGAACGACACGAGGAAGCCGAGCGAGAAGACCATGGGCGTCTCGAACGTCACGGAGCCTCGCCAGAGCGTTCCGATCCAGTTGAAGATCTTCACACCCGTCGGCACGGCGATGAGCATCGTCATGAAGGCGAAGAACGGCAGCAGCACGGCGCCGGTGACGTACATGTGGTGCGCCCACACGGCGACCGACAGCACGGCGATGGCGATGGTCGCGTAGATCAGCGTCTTGTACCCGAAGATCGGCTTGCGGCTGAACACCGGGAAGATCTCGGAGACGATGCCGAAGAACGGCAGCGCGATGATGTACACCTCGGGGTGACCGAAGAACCAGAACAGGTGCTGCCAGAGCAGCACACCGCCGTTCTGCGGGTCGTAGATGTGCGCGCCGAGCACGCGGTCGGCGGCGGCGGCGAAGATGGCCGCGGCGAGGATCGGGAACGCGAGCAGGATCAGGATGCTCGTGACGAGCGTGTTCCACGAGAAGATCGGCATGCGCCACATCGTCATACCCGGGGCGCGCATGGTGATGATCGTGGTGATGAAGTTCACCGCGCCGAGGATCGTTCCGAACCCGGAGATACCGAGCCCCAGCATCCAGAGGTTTCCTCCGGCGCCTGGGGTGAACGTCGCACTCGCCAGGGGTTGATAGGCGAACCAGCCGAAGGACGCGGCACCGGCCGGCGTCAGGAAGCCGGCGACGGCGATCGTGGAGCCGAACAGGAACAGCCAGAACGCGAACGCGTTCAGACGCGGGAACGCGACGTCGGGCGCACCGATCTGCAGCGGCAGGATCGCGTTGGCGAAGCCGGCGAACAGCGGCGTCGCGAACATGAGCAGCATGATCGTGCCGTGCATCGTGAACAGCTGGTTGTACTGCTCTTTGGTCGGGACGATCTGCATCCCCGGCTCGAACAGCTCTGCACGGATGATCAGCGCCATGACGCCGCCGAGCAGGAAGAAGAGGAACGAGGCGATCAGGTACATGTACCCGATGGTCTTGTGGTCAGTGGAGGTGATCCACTTGACGATGATGTTGCCCTTTTGCTCGACGCGCGAGGAGCTCAGCAGAGCGGCCTGACGCGGCGGCAGGGTGGTGGGGCGGGACGGGGCCTCGGGGGGCACGGTCGACGTCATGTTCACTCGCCTCCCTCGACGGTCGCGCCCGTGCCCGGCAGGTTGCCCAGTCGGTCGTAGGCGTCTTGGATGTCGCCGGTCTGGCCCTTGTCGCGCAGCGTCTCGAGGTAGTCCTCGTACTCCGCCTCGCTCACGACCTTGACGTTGAACAGCATGGCGGAGTGGTACTCGCCGCAGAGCTCGGCGCACTTGCCGGCGTACGTGCCCTCGCGGGTCGGGGTGAACGACCAGTAGTTGTCGCGCCCGATGTACATGTCCTTCTTGTACAGGAAGTCGATGACCCAGAACGAGTGGATCACGTCACGCGACTGGAGCTTGATCTTGACCGACTTGTCGACGGGCAGGTACAGCGTGGGGAGCTGCGCCTCGTCGACGTTGCCGGCGCCGTCGTACTGGGCCTGGATGCCCATCGACCACACGGCGTCATCGCCGGACTCCTGCTCGCCGTCGTACTGGAAGTCCCAGGCCCACTGCTTGCCGATCGCGACGATCGAGACGTCGGGGTCCTCGGTCTGCGTCTCGAGCACCATCTGATCGCGCGCCGTGAAGGCGAAGAAGCCGAGCACGAGGATCATCGGCACGACCGTGTAGAAGATCTCGATCGGCATGTTGTAGCGCAGCTGCACCGGAAGGCCGGTCTGGCCCTTGCGGCGGCGATACGCGACCATCGCCCAGAGCATGAGGCCCCAGGTGATGATGCCGACGACCAGCAGCACGATCCACGAGTTGACCCAGAGGCCGGAGACCATCTCGGTGTGGTTGGTGGCGGGGGTGCCGTCTTCGACGAATCCCGGGAGGAAGCCGTTGAGCTGGGTCGGGCTGCATCCTGCGAGGATGGCGGCCGACGCGATCCCTACCGGGAGAGCGGCCCAACGGATTCGACGTTTCGAAGGCACGACGCACCTTTCCTTGTCATGGATGAAGCTTCCTTCAGTCTAGAGCAAGCTCACACCTGATTCAGGCCATGCACCCAGCCGGGCGCATACGCGTCGGCGCGGCCGGACGGCGTGAAAGCCGGTCCGACCGCGCCGTTTCGCGGAAGCGGGATGTCAGTGGAAACTGTCGCCGCACGCACACGAGCCCGCGGCATTCGGGTTGTCGATCGTGAAGCCCTGCTCCGAGATGGTGTCCTTGAAATCGATGGTCGCGCCATCGAGATACGGGACGCTCATGTCGTCGATGATGACCTCGACGCCGTCGAAATCGACGGCCTTGTCGCCATCGAGGAAACGCTCGTCGAAGTAGAGCTGGTAGATGAGGCCGCTGCATCCGCCCGGCTGGACGGCGACGCGCAGACGAAGGTCGTCGCGTCCCTCCTGCTCGAGCAGGTTCTTCACCTTCACGGCGGCGGCGTCGGTGAGGCCCACGCCGTGCGCGCGGGTGTCCTGGTCGTTCGACAGTGCGGTGTCGGTCATGACTCTCCTTGGCTGCAGGCCCGCGTCGCTCCACGGGTCGAGACAGATTCTACGCCGCCCGACGGCCGGGCGGGCGGGTGTTCAACGATGCGCGTCGAGCTTCTCGAGCAGCAGTGCCTCCGACAGCACCGCGTGGCGGAAGGTGTCGAGGTGGAGCGACTCGTTGGGGCTGTGCGCGCGGGTGTGCGGATCCTCGACCCCGGTCACCAGGATCTGGGCGCCCGGGAACTGCGTCACGAGGTCCGCGATGAACGGGATGGATCCCCCGACGCCCACCTCGACGGGGTCGACGCCGTAGCCCTCGGAGAGGGCCGTGCGGGCGAGGTCGACGGCCCAGCCGCTCGTGTCGACCAGGAAGGCGTCGCCGCAGTCCACATCCGTGAACGCCAGCTCGGCGCCGAAGGGCGCGTGGGCCCGCAGGTGCGCCTCGATCGCCGCGTAGGCGTCCTCTGCGCGCTGTCCCGGCGCGACGCGCGCGCTGATGACGACGGTGATCTCCGGCGCGAGGGTGTTCGAGGCGGCGGCGACGCTGGTGGCGTCGATGCCCGTCACCGTGATCGACGGCTTGTTCCAGATGCGCGAGAGGATGTCGCCGCGTCCGATCGGCGCGACGCCGTCGGGGAGCCCCGCCTCGTCGCGGAGCGTCTGCTCCGAGTAGGCGGGGGTCGGCGCGTCGCGCTCCTCGAGCCCGGCCACCGCCACGGCGCCGTCCTCGTCCCACAGCGTCGCCAGCAGGCGCACGGTGGCCATGAAGGCGTCGGGGACCGCGCCGCCGAACATGCCGGAGTGCGAGGCGTGGTCGAGCGTGCGGACGGTCAGGGTGAAGCGCGCGTTGCCACGGAGCGACACCGTCAGTCCGGGCGTCTCGGCATCCCAGTTGCCCGAATCCGCCACCACGATGACGTCGCTGCGGAGCGCGTCGGCGTGGTCGGCGAGGAACTGCCCGAAGGAGCGGGAGCCGTACTCCTCCTCCCCCTCGATGAACAGCGCGACGCCGAGGTCGAGATCGTCGCCGCGGGCCTCTCGCAGGGCGCGGAGGGCCGCGATGTGCACCATGACACCGGCCTTGTCATCGGCGGCGCCGCGGCCGTAGAGGCGGCCGTCGCGGACGGTCGGCTCGAACGGGGGCGTCTCCCAGAGCGCCTCGTCGCCGGCCGGCTGCACGTCGTGGTGCGCGTAGAGGAGCACCGTCGGCGCTCCCCCGCGCGCCGCCCGGGTGGCGAGGACGGCGGGCTGGCCGAGCTCGTCCGTGCCGGGGATCGCGGAGCGGGCGATCTGGACGGAGTCGAAGACGCCGGTGCCCTCGGCGAGGGCGGCGATCGCCTCGGCGCTGCGCTGCAGCTGGGTCTGATCGAACGCGGGCCACGCGACGGACGGGATGCGCACGAGGGCGCCCAGGTCGGCGAGAGCGGTGGGGATGCCCGTGGCGACGGCCTCGGAAAGAGTGCTGCTCGGGGGGTTTTCGGAGGTCATGCGAGTAATCTTAAGTCGCACCCCCATTCCCACCCTCGAGGACGACCCGTGGCAAAGACCGCCGATTCCGCTCCGCACGACGCCGAGAGCCTGCCCACCACCGGCAAGGGGCGCGCCACTCCGTCGCGCGCCGAGCAGGAGGCCGCACGCAAGCGCCCCCTCGTCGCCGACACCAAGGAGGCGAAGGCGCGTGCCCGCGCGGAGCTCAACGTGCAGCGCGAGAAGGCCCGCGTCGGGATGGCCAACGGCGACGAGCGCTACCTGCAGGTGCGCGACAAGGGGCCGCAGCGCCGCTTCGTGCGCGACTGGGTCGACGCGACGTGGCACGTCTCGGAGCTCGTGATGCCGGTGATGGTCATCGTGCTGCTCACGATGTTCATCAACGTCCCCTTCATCCAGCTCTACTCGTACATCGTGCTGTGGGCGTTCATCCTGCTCGCGGTGCTCGACATGGTCATCACCTCGATCCGCATCAAGAAGGCCGCGCGGGCGAAGTTCGGCGAGGACCGCATCGAGAAGGGCCTCGGCTGGTACGGCGCGATGCGCACCGTGCAGATGCGCTTCATGCGCCTGCCCAAGCCCCAGGTCAAGCGCGGTCAGCGCCCCGTCTGATCCCCCGTCGCATGACGAAGGCCGACCCCTCGGGGTCGGCCTTCGTCGTTCGCGGGCGCGGTCAGCGCACGCGCGAGGGCGTCGCTCGCACGAGCGCGCGGTTGATCTGGCGCGCCCAGAGAGGACCGCGGTAGAGGAAGGCGGTGTAGCCCTGGGTGAGGGTGGCCCCGGCATCCAGTCGTTCCTGCACGTCCGTCGCGGTCTCGATCCCGCCCGCCGAGATGACGCAGAAGTCCGGCGGGACGACCTCGCGGACGAGCCGGAGGGCCTCGAGCGCGCGCGCGGCGAGCGGTGCGCCGGAGAGCCCGCCGGCGCCGGCCGCCTCGACGACGTCGGGCGCGGTACGGAGGCCGTCGCGGGAGATCGTCGTGTTGGTCGCGATCACCCCGTCGAGTCCGAGCTCCACCGCGAGGGTCGCGACTGCCCGGATCTCGTCGTCCGGAAGGTCCGGGGCGAACTTCACGAGCAGCGGCGTGGCGCCCGACGCCTCGCGGACCGCCACGAGCAGCGGCCGGAGGGTCTCGATGGCCTGCAGGCCACGCAATCCCGGGGTGTTGGGCGACGAGACGTTGACCACGAGGTAGTCGGCCAGGGGCGCCAGCAGACGCGCGCTCGTGACGTAGTCGGCGGTCGCACTGTCGACATCCACGACGCGGCTCTTGCCGATGTTGACGCCGAGCACGGGACGCTGCGCCCGGCGCCGCAACCGGCGCAGGCGCGCCGCGGCAGCCTGCGCGCCGCGGTTGTTGAAGCCCATCCGGTTGATGACGGCGCGGTCCGGAACCAGGCGGAACAGCCGCGGCCGCGGGTTGCCGTCCTGCGCGATCGCGGTGACCGTGCCGATCTCGACGTGGCCGAAGCCGAGCGCACCGAGTCCGGCGGCGCCGAGGGCGTTCTTGTCGAACCCGGCGGCGACACCGAACGGCGACGAGAACTCGAGCCCGAGAGCGCGCACGCGCAACGACGGGTCCGGCCGCGTCACCGCGCGCGCCGCGGCGGAGAGGGGCGGGATCCCGAGCGCTCGGATGACGAGCATCGCAGCGTGATGGGCCGTTTCAGGGTCCATCCGGGACAGGACATGGCGGAACAGCAGCGGATACATCGTCAGCCAGCGTATCGCTGACGGGCACCGTGCGCCCGCCGCGACGTCAGCGGTCGATGTCGGCGTCGGCGTCGCGGGCGACGTGGTCGGCGCGGAGCCGCGCGATGGAGGATTCGAAGTCCTCGAGCGAGTCGAACGCCTGATAGACGCTGGCGAAGCGCAGGTAGGCCACCTCGTCCAGATCGCGCAGCGGCTCGAGGATCGACAGACCGATCTCGTTCGCGTCGATCTGCGACGTGCCGGTCTGCCGGATGGACTCCTCGACCTGCTGGGCGAGCAGCGCCAGGTCGCCCTCGGTGACGGGACGCCCCTGGCACGCCTTGCGCACACCGGAGATCACCTTGTCGCGGCTGAACGGCTCGGTGACGCCGGAGCGTTTGATGACGTGGAGGCTCGCGGTCTCGAGCGTCGAGAAACGACCGCCGCACTCGGGGCACTGGCGGCGTCGACGAATACTCAGCCCGTCATCGCTCGTGCGGGAGTCGATGACGCGGGAGTCGGGATGGCGGCAGAACGGGCAATGCATGTCCAGGCCAGGTTAGTCCTCGAAGCGGGCTTCGACCGCTTCGCCGTGCGCGGGCAGCGCCTCCGCCTGCGCGAGGGTGACGATCGCGTCGCGCACCGCCGACAGGGCGGCGCGGTCGTAGTCGATCACCTGCTGGGGACGAAGGAACGTGGCGGCGGAGAGTCCGGCCGCGTAGCGGGCCTGTCCGCCGGTCGGCAGCACGTGGTTGCTCCCCGCGAGGTAGTCGCCGAGGCTCACCGGGGCGTTCTCGCCCACGAACACGGCGCCGGCGTTGACGAAATCGTCGACGCGCGGATCGGCCAGCTGCAGTTCGAGGTGCTCGGGCGCGTAGGCGTTGCTGAACGCGATGGCCTGATCCACGTCGTCGACCAGGACGATGGCGGACTGCGGTCCGTCGAGCGCCGCGCTCACGCGCTCCGCGTGACGGGTGCGGGGCGCCCGAGCGTCCAGCTCGGCCAGGACCGCGTCCGCGAGCGCGACCGACGGGGTCACCAGCACGGCCGAGGCCTGTTCGTCGTGCTCGGCCTGGCTGATGAGGTCGGCGGCCACGAGGCGCGGGTCGGCGGTGTCGTCGGCGACGACGAGGATCTCGGTCGCCCCCGCCTCGGAGTCGGTTCCGACGAGACCGGCGACGGCGCGCTTGGCGGCCGCGACGAAGTTGTTGCCCGGGCCCGTGACGACATCGACCGGATCGAGTCCGATCTCGGCGACGCCGTAGGCGAAGGCGCCGATGGCGCCTGCTCCGCCCATGGCGTACACCTCGTCGATGCCGAGCAGGCGCGCCGCGGCCAGGATGACGGGGTGGACCCGGCCGCCGTGCTCCCGCTGCGGCGGAGACGCCAGGGCGACGACCTGCACGCCCGCGACCTGGGCCGGGACGACGTTCATGACGACGCTCGACGGGTACACCGCCTTGCCGCCGGGCACGTACACCCCGACGCGGCGCACCGGCTGCCACCGCTGCACGACGCGCGCTCCCGGGGCCAGCTCGGTCGTGACGGGCGCGGGGATCTGCGCGGCGGATGCGGCGCGCACCCGCGTGATGGCCTCGTCGAGCGCGGCGCGCACCCCGTCGTCCAGCCCGGCGATCGCCTCGTCGAGGTGGGCGGCGGGAACACGGATCGCGTGATCGGTGACGCCGTCGAAGAGCTCGGCCTGCGCGCGCAGCGCCGTCTCGCCGTCGGCGGCGACGTCGGACACGATCTGCGCGCCCGCCGCGAGGGCGGCGTCGCGCGCGATCGCGGCGCGGGGAACAGCGGCCAACAGCTCCGCGGCGGACAGCGTGCGTCCGCGCAGATCGATCGTCTGAAGCATCCCTCCAGGCTACCGGCTGGCAGCCTCGAGACCGCGCCCGACGGTCAGCCCCGGGTGACCCCGCTGACGTCGTGCAGGTAGCCGATGCGGCCGTCCTCGTGACGCACGACGAACGCCTCGCCCCGATCCTCGATCACGAGCGCCCAGGCGGTGGGTCCGATGCGGAACAACGGGGCGCCGCTGTCATCGAGCACGTCCCGCTCCTCGGGGGCGAGTGCCCAGAAGGCGGTGGTGGCGCGCTGCTCGGCCGCTTCGGGCGCCACGGACTCCTGCTCGGCCGCGGCAGCCGTGTACCCGGAGGTCTCGAAGACCTCCGTGGGCGATGCCTGCTGGTCGTACCAGGACGAGGGGATCACGCCCGAGTCGTTGGCGTCGGTCGTCTCCGCCGCGGCGGGGTCGCCGTACGCGCCCGTGTCGGTCGCGGCAGCCGGCGCGGCCGCGCCCTGCGAGGGCGCGTTCCATCCGGCGTCGGCCACCGGGTAGCCCGAGGTCGCGCCCTGCGGGGCCTGGACGGCGGCGCCGTAGGCGGCGTCGGGGGCGTACGACACGGGGGCCGCGGGGCGCGGCTCCGGGGCCGGGCGCGGCGCGACCGGGCGCATCGGGCTGGCGTTCGGGTGCGCGACGACCTCCTCGCGGTACGCGAAGTCCTCACGGATCGTGGGGATGAAGGGGGAGACGACGGTGAAGACGACACCGCCGAGCATGAGCACGAGCTCCGCCCACGGCACCCAGCTGTGGCCGTATGCGCCGCGGGCCACGGCGGCCGCGATCCCGTCCCAGACGAACTGCAGCCACAGCAGGGCCGAGACCGAGAAGGCGACGGACGCGAACTGGTCGATGCCGAGCGAGCCGAAGCGGCGGATCCCCTGAGGCGACAGGCGGCGCAGCACGAGGAGGAACACGGCGACCGTGGGCGCGCCGATCGTCAGCACCCAGGTGAGACCCGCGGTCCACACCGACTGGAAGCCGAACGAGTAGAGGGAGAAGAACGAGAAGACGAACGCCACGACCCAGATGCCGATGAGCACGATCTCGCGGATCGAGAACGGCCAGACCCCGTACTGCGGCGGAACATCCTCTTCTTCGTCCTCGAACTCGTCGACGTCGTAGGCGTCATCGACGTCGTACTCCTCGTCGGGAGTGAGGTTCTGCGTGTCCTCGGTCATACCGCATCCTTTCGACGCGTGCGCGGGGGGAGGGAAATCGTCAACATCATAGTGGCGCGTCCTTTGAGTCGTTCGGCGCGTCAGCCGAGGCACGCGGGGCCCAGGAGCCCCTTGAGATCGCCGAAGAGATCGGCGCTCACCGAGACCGGATGGGGGATCTCGAAGACCTTCGCCATGCCGTCGCGGTGCAGCTTGAGCGTCACCTCGGTGTCACCGCGGTGACGCTCCAGCACGGCCGCCAGATCCTCCACCACGGCCTGCGTCGCCCGCTGTTCGGGCACGACCAGCACGAGCGGGCCCGAGGCCTCGAGTGAGCCGAGATCCGGGCTGAAGCAGCTCTGCGCGTGCAGGTTCATGCCGTCGTCGCGGCGCGACACCCGGCCCCGTACCACGAGGATCGAGTCGGCCTGCAGGACGGACTGGAACTCGAGGTAGGTCTTGCCCATGAACATGACCGTGATCTCGCCGTTGAAGTCCTCGACGGTGATCATGCCGTAGGGGTTGCCGCTGGCCTTCGCCACCCGGTGCTGCACGCTCGTGACCAGACCCGCCACCGTCACCTGGTCGCCGTCGCCCAGGTCCTCCGAGGCCAGCAGGTCGTGGATGCCGATCGACGCGTGCTTGGCGAGCGGGATCTCCAGGCCCGCCAAGGGATGGTCCGACACGTACAGCCCGAGCATCTCGCGCTCGAACGCCAGCTTGTCCTTCTTGGTCCACTCGGGGCGATCCGGCACCTTGGGCGGCATGACCTCCTCGGCCTGGTCGTACAGGCTGTCGAAGTCGAAGCCGATCGCTCCGGTGGCCTCTTTGCGCTTCACGTCGACCGCGGCCTCGACCGCGTCCTCGTGGATCTCGAGCAGCGCGCGGCGCGTGTGCCCCATCGAGTCGAACGCCCCCGCCTTGATGAGCGACTCGACCGTGCGCTTGTTGGCCGCGTGCACGGGCACCTTGTCGAGGTAGTCGTGGAACGACGCGAACGGGGTCTCCTGACGTGCCTGCACGATCGCGTCGACCACGTTGGTGCCGACGTTGCGCACCGCACCGAGGCCGAAGCGGATGTCCTCCCCGACGGCGGCGAAGTAGTTGATCGACTCCCCCACATCCGGCGGCATCACGCGGATGCCCATGCGGCGGCATTCGTTCAGGTAGATGGCCATCTTGTCTTTGGAGTCGCCGACGCTCGTCAGCAGCGCCGCCATGTACTCGGCGGGATAGTGCGCCTTGAGGTACGCGGTCCAGTACGAGACCAGGCCGTAGGCGGCGGAGTGGGCCTTGTTGAAGGCGTAGTCGGAGAACGGCAGCAGGATGTCCCACAGCGCCTTGACCGCGTCGTCGCCGAAGCCGCGTTCGTGCATGCCGGCCGAGAAGCCCTCGTACTGCTTGTCGAGCTCGGACTTCTTCTTCTTACCCATCGCGCGGCGCAGGATGTCGGCCTGGCCGAGGCTGAAGCCGGCGACCTTCTGCGCGATCGCCATGACCTGCTCCTGATAGATGATCAGGCCGTAGGTCGTGTCGAGGATCTCCCGCAGCGGCTCTTCGAGCTGGGGGTGGATGGGCGTGATCGGCTGGAGGCCGTTCTTTCGCAGCGCGTAGTTGGTGTGGGAGTTCGCGCCCATGGGGCCCGGACGGTAGAGCGCGATGACGGCCGAGATGTCCTCGAAGTTGTCGGGCTTGAGCAGCCGCAGGAGCGAGCGCATCGGGCCGCCGTCGAGTTGGAAGACGCCGAGCGTGTCGCCGCGGGTCAGCAGGTCGTAGGCGGGCCGGTCGTCGAGCGCGAGGTGCTCGAGATCCAGCTCCTCGCCGCGGTTGAGCCGGATGTTGTCGAGCGCGTCCGAGATGATCGTGAGGTTGCGAAGCCCCAGGAAGTCCATCTTGATCAGACCCAGGGTCTCGCACGACGGGTAGTCGAACTGCGTGACGATCTGGCCGTCCTGCTCGCGGCGCATGATCGGGATGATGTCGAGCAGCGGCTCGGACGACATGATCACACCGGCGGCGTGCACGCCCCACTGCCGCTTGAGCCCCTCGAGCCCCAGCGCGCGGTCGAACACCGTCTTCGCTTCGGGGTCGGTCTCGATGAGCGTGCGGAACTCGCTCGCCTCCTTGTAGCGCGGGTGCTCCTTGTTGAACATGCCGTCGAGCGCCATGTCCTTGCCCATGACGGCCGGCGGCATCGCCTTGGTGAGCCGGTCGCCCATGCTGAACGGGAACCCCAGCACGCGGCCCGCATCCTTGAGCGCCTGCTTGGACTTGATCGTGCCGTAGGTGACGATCTGCGCCACGCGCTCCGAGCCGTACTTCTGGGTGACGTAGTCGATGACCTCGCCGCGGCGACGATCGTCGAAGTCGACGTCGAAGTCGGGCATCGAGACGCGGTCGGGGTTGAGGAAGCGCTCGAAGATGAGGCCGTGCTCGAGGGGGTCGAGGTCGGTGATCTTCATCGCGTAGGCGACCATCGAACCGGCACCCGAGCCACGACCGGGACCGACGCGGATCCCGTGATCCTTCGCCCAGTTGATGAAGTCGGCGACGACGAGGAAGTAGCCGGGGAACCCCATCTGCAGGATGATGCCGGTCTCGTACTCGGCCTGCTTCCGTACCTTGTCGGGGATGCCCTGGGGGTAGCGGTACTGCAGCCCCTGCTCCACCTCTTTGATGAGCCAGCTGTCCTCGGTCTCACCGTCGGGCACCGGGAAGCGGGGCATGTAGTTGGCGGAGGTGTTGAACTCGACCTCGCACCGCTCGGCGATCAGGAGCGTGTTGTCGCACGCCTCGGGGTGGTCGCGGAAGAGCTGACGCATCTCCTGCGCCGTCTTGATGTAGTAGCCGTCGCCGTCGAACTTGAACCGGTTGGGGTCATCGAGGGTCGATCCCGACTGCACGCACAGTAGCGCCTCGTGCGCATCCGCCTCGTGCTGGTGGGTGTAGTGCGAGTCGTTGGTCCCCACGAGTGGGATGTCGAGATCCTTTGCCAGGCGGATGAGGTCGCTCATCACGCGGCGCTCGATCGAGAGCCCGTGATCCATGATCTCGGCGAAGTAGTTCTCCTTGCCGAAGATGTCCTGGAACTCCGCCGCCGCTGCGCGGGCCGCGTCGTACTGCCCGAGCCGCAGCCTGGTCTGCACCTCGCCCGAGGGGCAGCCGGTGGTCGCGATGAGACCCTTGCCGTAGGTCTGCAGCAGCTCGCGGTCCATGCGCGGCTTGAAGTAGTAGCCCTCCATGCTCGAGAGCGAGCTCAAACGGAAGAGATTGTGCATCCCCGCGGTGCTCTCGCTCCACATGGTCATGTGGGTGTACGCGCCGGAACCCGACACGTCGTCGCGCTTCTGATCGGGCGAGCCCCACGCGACGCGGGACTTGTCGCTGCGGTGCGTGCCGGGCGTGACATAGGCCTCGAGGCCGATGATCGGTTTGACGCCGGCGGCGTTGGCCGCACGGTAGAACTCGAAGGCCGCGAAGGTGTTGCCGTGGTCGGTCACCGCGATCGCCGGCATGCCGTAGTCGGCCGCGGCCTGGGTCATCGCCCCGATCTTGGCGGCCCCGTCGAGCATCGAGTACTCGCTGTGGACATGAAGATGAACGAAAGAATCGGCTGCCACCCGACGAGTCTAAGCTCGCCCGCCGACACCGTCGCCGACGGCTAGCGTGGAGGCATGGCCACGCCCGACTTCATCCTCGAACTGCGCCGCATGGTCGGATCGCACCCCCTCACCCTCACCGGTGTGACCGCGGTCGTCGTGCGCGGGGACGACGTGCTGCTGGGGCGGCGCTCCGACAACGGGTCGCTCACGCCGATCACCGGGATCGTCGATCCGCACGAGGAACCCGCCGACGCGGCGCGCCGGGAGGCCGCCGAGGAGGCGGGGGTGCGCATCCGGGTCGATCGGCTGGCCTGGGTGCACCAGATCCCTCGCATCGTCTACGCCAACGGGGATCAGGCCGACTACCTCGACCTCACCTTCCGCTGCTCCTGGCTCGAGGGCGAGCCCTACCCCGCCGACGGCGAGATGACCGAGGTCGGCTGGTACGCGCTGTCCGACCTCGCGGACGTCGACGCCGAGATGCGCGCGCGGATCGCCGCCGCTCTCGACGACGGTCCGACCCGGTTCGGCGGGGGTCGCTGACCGTCAGCGCAGGTCGAGCCGCATCAGCACCCGTGGGAAGCCGCTCAGCACGGAATCCGTCGTCGCCGCCTGCGTGAAACCGGCGTCGAGGAACAGCTTCTTCGTCCCGACGTACGCCATCGTCTGATCGACCTTCTCGCCGCGGTTGTCGACGGGGTACCCCTCCACGACGGGCGCGCCCTCGGAGCGCGCGAACGCGACGGCACCGGCGAGGAGCGCGTGGGAGATCCCCTGCCCTCGATGGCCGGGACGCACGCGGATGCACCACACGCTCCAGACCGCCGCGTCGTCGACGTGCGGGATCCTGCGGGCGGTGGCGAACGAGGTGTCGGCGCGCGGGTGGACCGCCGCCCATCCGACCGGTTCGTCGCCGGCATAGGCGAGGACGCCCGGGGGTCCCTGGGCGAGGAGCTCCCGCACCTTGTCACCGCGCGCCGTGCCGCGCAGGGTCGTGTTCTCCCGTCCGGGGATGCGGTAGCTCAGACACCAGCACACGTTCGCGTCCGGGCGTTTCGGCCCCACGAGCGCCCGCACGTCGTCGAACTCCTTTGCCGGTCGTACCGCGATGTCCATGGGGAGAGCGTGCCCGCATCCACCGACATCCGCCAGCCCTCGTGCGGGTCAGTCGCCCCGGAGGATCGCCAGGGCATGGGCGAGATCCGGCGCGTACTCGGAGCGGAACGCGACCTGCTCCCCCGTGGCCGGATGAGCGAACGACAGCTGGTGCGCGTGCAGCCACTGCCGCGTGAGGCCGAGACGGGCGGCGATCGTCGGATCGGCGCCGTAGAGCGGGTCGCCCACGCACGGATGACGGTGCGCCGCCATGTGCACGCGGATCTGATGCGTGCGTCCGGTCTCGAGGTGCACCTCGAGCAGCGATGCCCCCGGGAACGCCTCGAGCGTCTCGTAGTGCGTGACCGAGTCCTTGCCCTCGGGGCGCACGGCGAACTTCCACGAGTGCGACGGGTGACGGCCGATCGGGGCGTCGATCGTGCCGACGAGCGGATCGGGGTGGCCCTGCACCACGGTGTGGTAGATCTTCTCGACCTCGCGCTCCTTGAAGGCGCGCTTGAGGAAGACGTAGGCGTGCTCGGACTTCGCGACCACCATCAGACCGCTCGTGCCGACGTCGAGGCGATGCACGACGCCCTGGCGCTCCGCCGCGCCCGTGGTGGCGATGCGATAGCCGCCGGCGGCGAGGGCGCCGAGCACGGTCGGCCCGTCCCATCCGAGCGACGGGTGCGCCGCGACGCCCGCGGGCTTGTCGACCACGACGATGTCGTCGTCGTCGTAGACGATGCCGAGATCCGGCACCGCCACCGGCACGATCTCGGGCTCGCGCTTGGGCGTCCACGACACCGACAGCCATCCCCCGGCGCGCAGGCGATCCGAGCGACCGAGCGCACGCCCGTCGAGCTCGACGCCACCCGCATCCGCGATCTCCGCCGCGAACGTGCGCGAGAAGCCGAGCATCTTGGCGAGGGCGGCGTCGACGCGGACACCCTCGAGCCCGTCGGGAACGGGCATCGAACGGGATTCCATCTCAGCTCCCGCGGGGGCGGTCGGTCGCCGGCGGGGCGCCCGCCTCCGGATCCGCCTCGGGGAACAGCGCGTCGCGGGTCTCGCCGGTGCCCTGCGGCGCCGTGTCGGCACCCGCCGTGTCGGCACCGTCGGTCTCGGCACCATCGCCGTCGGCGCCCGCTGTGTCGCGGCGCTCTCGCGTGCCGTCGAAGCGCAGACCGATCAGCACGAGCAGGGCGACGCCGATCATCATCGTCACGATGAAGATGTCCGCGATGTTGTAGATCGCCGGCATCATCCACGGCGTGGAGATGTAGTCGATCACGTGACCGACGGCGAATCCCGGCTCGCGGAAGAGCCGGTCGGTGAGGTTGCCGAGCACACCGCCCAGCAGGAGGCCGAGGATCACGGCCCACGCACGCGAACCGATCCGGCCGGCGATCACCACGATCGCCACGGCGACGACCGACATCGCGATGGTGAAGATCCAGGTCACGCCCTCGCCGAGCGAGAATGCGGCGCCGGGGTTGCGCACGAGGTAGAACTGCAGGAAATCGCCGAGCACCGGAACCGATTGCTCGGGCGGCAGCAGCTCGATCGCGAGGTACTTCGCAAACTGGTCGGCGGCCAGCACCACCACCGCGAGAATCGCGATGGTGATGCCGGCCGCCGCCTTACGCAAGGGTGGTCGGACCGACAACGGCCGACTCAGAGACCGATGGCCGAAACCGGGGTGCTACCCGTACCGGCGGGGCTGGTCTCGAGGTCGCGGAGCTTGCCCTCGATGAAGCTGCGCAGCTCCGAGCGGTAGTCGCGCTCGAACTGGCGGAGCTCGGTGATACGCGCCTCCAGAGCCTTGCGCTCCTTCTCCTGGCGAGCGATCTCATCGCGACCCTTGGCCTCGGCCTCGGCGACGATGGATGCGGCCTGCGACTGCGCGTCGGCGATGAGCTGGTCGCGCTGGGCCTTGCCGTCGGCGACGTGCTCGTCGTGCAGGCGCTGGGCCAGCTCGATGATGCCGGCGGTGGCGGCGGCGCCCTCGGCGGGAGCCGGGGTGGGGGCGGGAGCCGGAGCTGCCACTTCCTCCTCGACGACCGTCTCGGTGACGGGCTCGGCGACAGCGGCCACGGGGGCGCTCTCGCCGGACTCGAGAGCCGCGAGCTTGGCCTTCAGTTCTTCGTTCTCGGCGAGGGCCTTACGCCACTCGACGACGATCTCGTCCAGGAAGTCGTCGACCTCATCCGGGTCGAAACCCTCCTTGAACCGGACGTGCTGGAACTGCTTGGTGACGACGTCATCCGGAGTCAATGCCATGATGATTCCTCTTTCGGGGCGTGGCGGCTTGCCGATTTCAGGGGGACGATGCCCGGGAGCGGGCCGCTTCAGAACAGCATAGTCGGGGACGAATCAGCTCGCGAGGGAGCGGGTCACCGATAGCAGGATGAAGCAGAGCAGCATCGTCAGAGCGAAGGCGAAGTCGATCGCCACCGGCCCGACGCGCAGCGGAGGGATAAAACGACGAAACAGCTTGATGGGTGGGTCTGTCACCGTGAAGACGAGTTCCGCGGCGACCAGACCCGCGCCTTTCGGGCGCCACTCGCGATTGAACACCGGAATGTACTCCAGCACCAATCGCGCGAGGAGCACGAGCAGGTAGATCAGCAGCAGGGTGTTCGCGATCGACGCGACGAGGCGGACGACCTCCACGATCGACTACTGCTGCGCGGCGAAGGGCGTCGCCTCGGGGTCTGCCTGCGCCACCGCACCATCGCCGGAGACGGCGACGTTCTCGGGGGACAGCAGGAAGACCTTGCTGGTGACGCGTTCGATGCGGCCGTACAGGCCCAGCGACAGGCCGCTCGCGAAGTCGATGAGGCGTCGCGCATCCGCGTCACTCATCTGCGAGAGGTTGATGATCACCGGGACGCCGTCGCGGAAGTTCTCCGCGATGATCTGCGCGTCGCGGTACTGCTTGGGGTGCACGGTGAGGATCTCCGTGACCGCGCCGACAGCGGGCTGGCGGACGACCGCGGGCCGGTGCAGCGGGGTGACGGGAGCCGCGACCTTCTCGACGGCCTGCTGCTCACTCTTGCGGCTCGCGCGGGCCGGAGCGGGCTGCTCCTCGTAGACCTCTTCCTCATCGGCGAGGCCCAGGTACACCATGGTCTTCTTCAGCGGGTTCGACATCGCATCCTCCGTTTGCTCGTCTCTTCGAGGCTAACCGCGCACCGGGCGCGGACCCGTGATTGCCGAGCCGATCCGCAGGTGTGTCGCGCCCGCGGATATCGCCTCGGTGAAATCTCCCGTCATCCCGGCTGACAGCCAGCGGGCATCGGGAGCGATGGCGCGCAGCCGCGCCGCATGGTCGGCCAGGCGCGCGAACGCGGACGCGGGCTCCTCGTCGAGGGGCGCGACGCCCATGAGCCCGCGCAGCCGCAGGCTCGGGCACGACGTCAGCACGTGCTCGGCGAGCGGTGCGAGCCCCTCGGGCGCGACCCCTCCCCGACCGGCGTCGTCGGTCAGGTTGATCTGCAGCAGCACGTCGAGCGGCGGCGCCTCGGGCGTGCCGGCTCGCTCGAGCGCATCGGCGAGGCGGTCGCGATCGACCGTGTGGACGACGGCCGCGGCGGCGCGGATGCTGCGCGCCTTGTTGGTCTGTGCCTGACCGATGAAGTGCCAGCGCAGATCGTCCAGCTCCGCGAGCTCCGTGCTCTTCGCGGCGAACTCCTGCTGCCGGTTCTCCCCGACATCCCGCACGCCGAGGTCGTGGAGTTCGCGGACGAGGCTCGCCGGATGGAACTTGGTCACGACGATCCGTGTGATCTCGGATGCATCGCGCCCGGCGGCGCGCGCCGCGTCCGCGATGCGCGCGTCGATGTCGTGCAACCGGGTGCTCAGCGCGGTGTCCATCGGTCCCCTCGGCGTGGAGATCGGGCGGGTCACGATCCTGCCGTGACCCGCCCGATCGGCGATTGTGCGTGCGGACGTCCTACTTCAGGAAGTCCGGAATGTCGAGGTCGTCGTCGCCGAACGCCGAGTCGTACGCCGACGGCTCGGAGACCCCGGCGGCGACCGGCACGGCGACCGGCGCCGGAGCGGGGGTGACCGGCGCGGGCGCGCTCTCCTCTTCACGAGCCGCGGCGGGAGCCTCGGGCGTGGTGAGCGGGTTGACCGCGGGGCGGGCGATGGTCACGGGCTCGAGCCGCGGGCTCGGCTCTCCGCCGTCGAAGCCGGCGGCGATGACCGTCACGCGCACCTCGTCGCCGAGGGTGTCGTCGATGACCGTACCGAAGATGATGTTGGCCTCGGGGTGCGCGGCCTCCTTCACCAGCTGCGCCGCATCGTTGATCTCGAAGATGCCGAGGTTCGACCCGCCCTGCACCGACAGGAGCACGCCGTGGGCGCCCTCGATGGAGGCCTCCAGCAGCGGAGACTCGACGGCCAGCTCGGCGGCCTTGATCGCCCGGTCCGCGCCGCGGGCCGAGCCGATGCCCATGAGGGCGGAACCCGCCCCCTGCATGACCGACTTGACGTCGGCGAAGTCGAGGTTGATCAGACCCGGCGTCGTGATGAGGTCGGTGATGCCCTGCACACCGGCGAGCAGCACCTGGTCGGCGGTCGCGAAGGCCTCGATCATCGAGATGCCGCGGTCGCTGATCTCCAGAAGGCGGTCGTTCGGCACCACGATGAGGGTGTCGACCTCTTCCTTCAGCTTGGCGACGCCCGCTTCGGCCTGGCTCTGGCGGCGACGCCCCTCGAACGAGAAGGGCTTCGTCACGACGCCGATGGTGAGCGCGCCGATCGACTTCGCGATCCGCGCCACCACGGGCGCGGCACCGGTACCTGTTCCGCCGCCCTCACCCGCCGTGACGAAGACCATGTCGGCGCCCGCGAGCGCCTCCTCGATCTCCTCGGCGTGGTCCTCGGCGGCGCGGCGACCGACCTCGGGGTCGGCGCCTGCGCCGAGTCCCCGTGTCAGTTCGCGTCCGACGTCGAGCTTGACGTCCGCGTCGCTCATCAGCAGCGCCTGCGCGTCGGTGTTCACCGCGATGAACTCGACACCGCGCAGACCCAGTTCGATCATGCGGTTGACGGCGTTGACACCGCCACCACCCACTCCAACCACCTTGATCACCGCGAGGTAGTTCTGGTTCTGGCTCATGCCGGCCTCCGTCTCGTCCCGAACCATGTCCCTACCGGGGTGAACCTTAAACTTCAGGTGGAAGTTTAAAGAATTACCCGGTATGCAATTCCTTAACCGAAGTTATGCGGAGCATCCTCGCGACCGGGGACCGTCGTGGGCGTGTCGCGCAAGTCCCCCACAAATTCCCCACCCCGCGCATCCCATCTCGTCGAGCCCGGGCCATCCCGCGCACATCGCCCGTCGCCCCATGGCCGAGCGCACATCCCGTCGCCGAGCGCATATGGTCCGCGATGTGCGCTCGGC